>CALHCJ010000142.1 GCA_937936275.1 uncultured Flavobacteriaceae bacterium | reverse complement strand
CGAATTTAAAATATTGGAAAACGGATTTCTAATGTTAAAGGAAGATGAGAGTTATGCCTCCCCTATTGCTTCCCTATTTTATGAAACTTATGATTCGGTTGAAGCGTTGAAATTAAAGTTAGCAAATGAAAAAGAAAAAATCCAATGTATCGTTGCCAAGAATTTTGATAGGGCTGAAGTTGCTTTTGGAAAAACTCAATCTCCAGAATTGGAGGACTATGCAGATGGAGTTGACACTGTTGATTTCCTGTTAAAAACATAACAGATTTAGTACGTTTTATATAACGCTCATTCTCTAGAATTTTAAGACCTTTATCCGCTTAAATTAAAAACCGATTTAGGACCTAAAAATACACTTATGAAAAAACATAATTTTAGCGCAGGACCTTGTATTCTTCCGCAAGAAGTATTTCTAAAAGCCTCTGAGGCTGTAATGGATTTTAATGGTTCAGGGTTATCGCTGCTGGAAATTTCACATCGAAGCAAAGACTTTGTGGAAGTTATGGAAACTGCTCGTTCTTTAGCCATCGAACTTTTAGGTCTTGAAGGAAAAGGATACAAGGCACTTTTTTTGCAAGGTGGAGCAAGTATGGAATTTTTAATGGTGGCTTACAATCTTCTTGAAAGTAAAGCAGGATATTTAAATACGGGCACATGGAGTGATAAATCAATTAAAGAAGCCAAACTATTTGGAGAAGTGTTAGAAGTTGGTTCTTCAAAAGATGAAAATTTCAAGTATATACCAAAAGGATACACCATACCTGAGGGTTTAGACTATTTACATTTAACTTCTAACAATACTATTTTTGGAACACAGATCAAGAAATTTCCAAATACAGATGCCCCCCTTGTTTGTGATATGAGTTCTGATATTTTCTCGAGGCAACTTGATTTTTCTCAATTTGATTTGATTTATGCTGGTGCTCAGAAAAATATGGGTCCTGCTGGAACCACTTTGGTCGTGGTTAAAGAGGAGATACTCGGGAAAGTTTCACGTCAAATTCCTTCGATGCTTGACTACAAAGTGCATATCTCTAAAGACAGTATGTTTAATACGCCTGCCGTTTTTCCAGTTTACGTTTCGATGCTCACTTTACAATGGTTGAAGGACTTAGGCGGAATTGCAGCCATTGAAGAAATCAATGAAAAGAAAGCTAGACTTCTGTATTCAGAAGTTGATCTAAGCCCTGTTTTTGATGGCTATGCAAACAAAGAAGACCGTTCAACTATGAATGCAACCTTTAATATTTCCGATGATAAACTGAAAGACACCTTTGACGCTATGCTTAAAGAGGCTGGTATCAATGGTCTTAATGGACATCGTTCTGTTGGAGGCTACCGTGCATCAATGTATAACGCGATGTCTTTAGAAAGCGTTGGTGTTTTAGTAGACGTGATGAGCGAAATGGAAAGAAAAGGATAAACTATGAAAATATTAGCAAACGATGGTATATCACAATCGGGTATAGATGCGTTAGAAACCTCTGGTTTTGAAGTATTAACTACAACCGTAGCTCAAGAACAACTCATACCTTTTATCAATGAACACAAAATCACAGGCTTACTAGTTCGTAGCGCAACAAAGGTTCGAAAAGATCTTATAGATGCCTGTTCTAGCCTGAAGTTGATTGGTCGCGGTGGTGTTGGTATGGATAATATTGATGTCGCATATGCTAAAGAGAAAGGCCTGCATGTCATCAATACTCCCGCTGCTTCATCTGAATCCGTTGCCGAATTGGTATTTGCACATTTGTTTGGTGGGGTTCGCTTTCTTTACGACGCAAACCGCAATATGCCATTAGATGGTGATAGTAAATTTAAAGATCTCAAGAAATCATATGCTAATGGTACTGAATTAAGAGGAAAAACTTTAGGTATTATAGGTTTCGGTAGAATTGGACAAGCAACTGCAAAAATTGCGTTAGGTATTGGAATGACAGTTATTTATTCTGATCCTTTTATGGAGGAAGCTACGGTTACCCTACCCTTTTTTGATGGCCAATCAATAAAATTTAATTTCAAAACAATCTCAAAGGAAGCGCTTTTAAAACAGGCGGATTTTGTGACGGTACATGTGCCAGCGCAAAAAGAATACGTTATTGGAAAAGCTGAATTTGCCTTGATGAAAGAAGGTGCTGCCCTTATAAATGCGGCAAGAGGCGGTGTTGTCGATGAAGTTGCATTGATCAATGCTTTGGAAAACCACAAACTCTCTTTTGCTGGGTTAGATGTTTTCGAATCAGAGCCTACTCCTGAAATTAAAATACTTATGCATCCAAGTATTTCGCTTACTCCTCATATTGGTGCAGCTACTGGAGAAGCACAAGATAGAATTGGCATAGAACTTGCAAACCAAATAATAGCGTTGCTGAAATAAATTCGGCTGGTACACTTTAAGATTTTTAAACCTTTTTTGTACATTACGCAATCAATATTAAAACACTAATTGAAATGTCAGGATTATTAGATTTACTAAGTAGCCCTATGGGTAAACAATTAATCAGCGGTGTCGCTGGACAAACTGGTCAGTCAACCGATCAAACAGGAAGCGTATTAAGTATGGCTTTACCTGTATTGATGGGCGCGATGAAAAAAAATGCTTCTACACCAGAAGGTGCACAGGGATTAATGAATGCACTATCAGGCAAACACGACGGTGGTATTTTAGATAATCTTGGAGGTTTATTTGGAGGTGGTGTGGATCAATCTGTAATGGATGATGGCGCTGGAATTCTTAAACATGTTCTCGGAGGTAAGCAACCACAAGTAGAAAATGCACTCAGTTCCAAATCGGGAATGGATGCAGGAACTATTGGTACTATTCTTAAAGTAGCTGCACCATTGTTAATGGGATATTTAGGAAAACAAACAAGACAAAATAATGTCAGTGATTCCAATGGAATTGGTGATCTTTTAGGCGGACTTATGGGAGGTGGACAAGCGGCTAACCAACAACAGTCATTGATTGAATCTTTTCTTGATTCGGATGGAGACGGAAGCATCTTAGACGACGTAGCCGCAATGGCTCTAGGTGGAAAGAAAGGTGGTATCGGAGGACTCTTAGGAGGCCTTTTCGGTAAATAAATACATCGAAACATATTTTATAAAAGCGTTGGCAGGATGGCCAACGCTTTTTTTGTATCTTAAACCTATGAAAAAGAAACTAATAGTGCTTGTTTGTGCCGTTATTACAATTACCATTGCTAGTTGCGGAGGAGCAAAAAAAACAAATGACCTTCCCGATCTTACAGAAGAAGAAAAAGCTGTATTTAATGAAACTGAAGGTGATACCATTCAAATTGCAAACGAAGAAGCGGAATACGAAATTATTATTATTGAACCTGGTTTCTTCACTTGGTTAAATAGTATTGCACGTCCTGAAGGGTACTACTCTCAAACTTTTCTTGAAAATAGAAATCAAATAATGGTAACAAACTGGAATAATCGGGTCTTGCTTCCCTCCCAGTATGATCCTAATTTATATCAACTTCAAATCGATTATCGTTTAGGTGTGGATTATGGTTATGAGGTGAATTATAAGTTGTACAATTACTTTATCTATTTTCAACGAAAATATAGGCAACGATTAGGGCCATTTGTTCCGCGCATCTAAAACAGCATCGTATCTTTGCTTTACAAAATACAAACATGCAAAAGTTTAAAGAACGTTGGCAAATAACACAAAATTGGCAGCTGATTTTCCCCTTATTAGGAATCTTTGGTTTAATATTCAGTTCTTATCGTTTTGCTAAGCTGTTGTTTGGAGACTCCAATCTTTTTTTAAATGCGAGTGTTGCCTTAGTGATAACCTTCATTTTAGTTAAATTTTGCTTGTTCATATTCAAAAAGCTCGAAAACAAATGGATTGTCAATTACCGTTGGGAGATGATTCGCATTTTTATTGTTTTTGCGATTACCGGAAGTTCAAGTGTATTTGTAGGAAGACCAATAATTAAACTTTTAGGAATCAATAAAGAAAACTTAAACGTTTTTGTGTATTGGATTCTTTTTCTCGTAATAAGCTTATTTTTCTACCAAATACTGCTGATAGCCTTTGGATGGCTCTTTGGACAATTTCAATTTTTCTGGAATTTCGAAAAGAAAATGCTAAGCCGTTTTGGGCTGGGTTTTCTTTTTAATGATAAGAGTTAAGTTTTCTTTAACATTAAATACTAAGGCTTTCCTTATTTTCGCAGTTAGATGAAAAAACAATTTGCAACCTTTACTGCATTCTTGTTGTTCGCTTTGATGTTATTCAAGGTGTCTTCTTTTCATGTGTACAGTCATCAAGATAGCTCCTCAGATGATATTGAAAACTGTAAAATCTGTGAGTTAGCGGTAGAAAATGAAAATACTGAGTTCGTATTTACTGCATCGCAAACGGTCAGAACTCCCGTTGCTACAACTGACATCAATACGCAATCTACCGTTTATGGTTGGGTTGTTTCATCTTCCTTTTTGCGCTATAACTTCTTTGGCAGACCTCCGCCAAACATGGGTTAATACCCGATTGTAAAGAGTTATTAATCCCGAAGATTAGAGGGGTTTTCAAGCGCAAGAACTTCATAATGAAATCTAGTATTTTACTACTATTTGCCTGTTTTGTTGGCAATTCTATTTTAGCACAGGAATGTAAATCAATTCTTCTAGGAGAAATTGTTGATTTTCATGATAATACGCCTTTATCAGGTGCGACGGTTAGCATTACTGGTACATCTTTAGAGGCCGTATCTACTGAAGCGGGTAAATTTAATTTTACAGGTTTATGCGATGGTGTTATCGAATTGGAAGTTTCTCATCCCGATTGTAAATCACAATTTGTCATTATAACGATGAAAGGCGATACTTATGAAAAAATACGATTAGAGCATCATTTAGAAGAATTAGAAGAAGTAAAGGTTATTGGTGATAAGGCAAACAATACCAAATCTGCTCAAGAAGAAAGACTATCTCAAATCGATTTACAAAAATATAGTGGGAATAGCTTAGGAGACGCTCTAAAAAGTTTAAGTGGAGTTTCCTCTCTCAATACAGGAGCAAATATTGTTAAACCCGTAATTCAAGGCTTGAATGGAAGTAGGGTTTTAATTCTCAACAATGGAGTTCGAATGCAAGACATGGAATGGGGTGAAGAACACGCACCCAATGTCGATATCAATTCAAATCAAGATATTAGTGTGGTGAAAGGTGCCGCTGCGTTGGAATACGGTGGTGATGCTATTGGTGGGGTTATTATCATGAACCCCTTACCTATCGTTAGAACCGACTCTCTTTTTGGAAAAACTCAAATCAATCTTTTTTCTAACGGTCGTGGGGGCAATATCACATCATCGCTTACTAAATCTTACGCATCAGGTCTTTATATTAAAGGTCAAGGTTCATTTAAAAAATTGGGAGATTTAGAAAGTCCAAATTACCTGCTATCTAATACAGGTATTGAAGAAAAAGGAATCACATTCGCAATTGGCAAACGTGATTTTCTTCAAGGTTGGGAAGGTTATTATTCATTTTTTGACTCTGATATCGGAATTTTAAGAGCCTCTCACATTGGTAACGTTGATGATCTTATACAGGCTATTAATAGTCAAGAACCAAATGTTATCAATGATTTTACTTATGACATCATTAGACCAAATCAAGAAGTAGCTCATCATCTTGGAAAGCTTAGTTATTACAGAAGGTTTGAAGGTCTCGGAAAGTGGAATATTCAATATGATTATCAAAATAATAGAAGATTTGAATATGATGTTCGTGTTGGTGATGATGCCAACAAAGCCTCATTGGATTTAAAGTTAGCTACGCATTCTTTATCTACCAATTTTCGATTGGATTCAAAAAAAGGACTTGATCTTAAAATTGGTCTCTTAGGCAGGTATCAGAATAATTTTGCGAATCCTGATACGGGTGTTCGACGTTTGATTCCTGATTATGATCGCTATGACTTTGGAATTTTCACCGTTGCAGAATTTCGATTAAGCGATGCGGTCATTTTAGATGGTGGTCTACGCTACGATTTTTCACGCATGGATGCTAAGAAGTTCTATAGAACCTCACGTTGGGAAGAAAGAGGATATGATGTCGATTTTGGAGGGATAGTCATAGATGACCTTGGAACTCAATTACTAACTAATCCTGTTTTTGACTACCACAATATTTCAGCCACTGGTGGGTTCAAATATGATTTCGGTACGGAAAACAGTTTGCGTATGAATTATTCATTTGCGCAAAGAGCACCTAATCCATCAGAGCTATTTAGTGATGGCTTGCATCATTCCGCAGCGCGAATAGAACTAGGAGATCTCAGAATTAAAAGTGAATCTTCATCGAAACTCGCTGTTTCCTTGGAAAAAAACGAAAGCAGTTGGGGTTATACTATTGCACCTTACGTCAACGCAATCAATGATTTTATTATTCTAGAACCTACAGAAGTAGAATTCACCATTAGAGGCGCTTTTCCAGTGTGGTCATACCGTCAAACCGATGCCCTATTAATTGGAATCGATGCATCAATCTATAAAAATTGGACATCCAATATCAGTTCAGATCATAAATTTTCTTGGGTACGCGGAGAAGATAAAACCACTGAAACACCGCTTATAAATATCCCAGCTGCGAACATTAGTAATTCCGTTGCATATACGAATATAAATTGGCACAACTTGGCAATTGGTCTTGAGAGTCAATTTGTGTTTGAGCAGCAGCGTTTTCCACCTAACATTTTTGTTTTTTCTCCTCAGCAACAACAAGAGGTAGAACTTGATATTAATACGCCGCCTAATGCATATCATCTATTGGCCTTAGATGCTGAAGTATCTTTTTCTATTCAGAATGCAAATGATTTTAAAATTGGTGTTCGGGCTACGAACCTTTTGAATACATCCTATCGAGATTACCTAAATCGACAACGCTATTTCGTTGATGATTTGGGAAGAAATATCAGTTTAAGACTAATCTTTAATTATTAATTTAAATTTAATTACAAATGAAAACAATTGCTAAATCTTTCAAAAAAGTATCTTTTAATTCTGTCTTCGCTATGGCGGTAATTGGTTCGATAGCCGTGTCATGTTCGGACGATGATGACCCAGTAGCTGTTGATGAAGAAGAAGTGATTACCACTATGACAGTTACCCTAACAGGATCAGGAAATACAATCACCTTACAATCACAAGATTTAGATGGTGATGGGCCGAATGCACCTACGATCACCGTTTCCGATGACTTGTTAGCCAATACCACCTATTCTGGTAGTATCGAACTTTTGAATGAAACGGAAACTCCAGCTGAAGATATTACAGCAGAAGTTGCTGAAGAAGATGATGAACATCAGTTTTTCTTTGCACCTTCGGGCGCCATTACTTCAGTAGATTATTCAGATCAAGATGGCGACGGAAACCCGCTTGGTTTATCATTTTCTTTAGTAACAGGTGATGCTGGTAACGGTAGTATATTAATTACATTGCGTCATGAACCAAAGAAACCAAATGATGGTTCATTAGCTGACGCTGGTGGAGAAACTGATATTGCTCAAAGTTTCAACGTTGTTGTTCAATAACTACTGTTAAGAAATAAGTATTAAACCTTCGGTTTTGTTTTTCCAAAGCCGAAGGTTAATTGTTTCCAGAAACTATGCGGCATTCTTTCGTCGCCGTGATAACCAAGTTTAATTTTACCTTTATCTTCAGGAATGTAGTTCGTTCCAAAGATATAGTCCCAAAGACTAAGACTGATGCCAAAATTTACGCCTTTACTTCGATCTTTTGGAAGTGTATACGCATGATGATATAAATGCATCACCGGATTATTAAGTATGTATTTTAACGGACCCCAAGTTAACTTTACGTTTGCATGATTAAAGTGCCCAATAGCAATTGCTACAAAGTGTACGATAAATGCTTGATCTGGTTCAAAACCTCCCAAAATCATTACTCCAAAAGTCTTTAAAGGTTTATACAGAATATTTTCCATCCAATGATAACGTAAATGGGCAGCAAAACCCATTTCTTTTACAGAATGATGAACTTGGTGAAAACGCCACAAAAATTCATAACGATGCAGAAGGGTATGCGTAAACCACTGAAGGAAATCCAAAACCAAAAAGAAAATTACCAGTTGTAGCCAAGAAGGAAGCGTTTGCAAGTTTATCAGCGCTAAAGACTTGGTAGTTATACCAATATCAGCAAAAAATAGTCCCAATAGTTTATATATTCCGCTAATTACAATGGCAAAAACAAAAAAATTAAAAAACATATAAAATCCGTCTAGCCAAAAATCTTTTCGAAATATAGATTGTTCTTTACGCCAAGGAAATAAAATTTCAAAACCCCAAACCACGAGAGATATAAAAATTAATCCCCAAAAATAATTGTTGTACCAAGGCACATCAAATAAAATCGACTTCCACGTCCAGTTCACAGTTCCTAAAAAAGAACTTAAAAAAGCATCTATATATTTTTCCATAGTACCTTTACTACTGCTTCAATTCGTACCACCGTACATTGGTCAAGCCTGCTCTTCTACCCTTACTAGTTGGCGGATAATTCTTTACTAAATAATCGATGATGACAGCTTCGTTATCCCCAAGATCCCATAAGTTCTGTGTTTCTTGCATCCAGTCAATAGTAGCTTTCCAATTTTGAGCGTTCATTCGATTTTGAATAACTAATTGTGAGGAGTGACAACTGGTGCAGTTTGTAATCGTTTCTTGCATTCCTGGGGCTTCGACGAACCCTGTTTTTAAATGAACTCCATTTACTATTTCTTTAGAATCTTTTTCTTGGTCAATAGGTACTAACTCAGTATCAGCTGTTCCAAAAAAATAAATACTTCCGATAGCAATGATAACTATCAGAGAACATATGATGATGATAACGCGATATGTACCTCGTATTCCTTTCGAAAGGTTTTCTTTGTCCATAACTAAGCTATTTTTATGGCGATGCGATGACAAGCATTGTTCAGATATCCTTTCGGATTCCATCCTGGTAATAACATCGGTTGTGCTTTTCCCTGACTATCGGTTGCTCTCGCCCATACTTCGTAATAACCCTCTTTTGGAAAATCGATAGTAGCTGAAAAATGTTGCCATGCTAACCTATTCTTTGGCTTTTCTAAAGTGCATATTTTCCAGGTAGAACCAAAATCAATGGAGTATTCCATTTTAGTAACCTCCAACTCCCCTGCCCAGGCATGTCCTCGAATATTTAAAGATTTTCCTTTATTTAAAATTGCACCAGACATAGGATATGTAATCAAAGATTTTACTGGCATCGATTCAATAATACACATCTCTTCATCAGCAACTTTTTCACCTGGGCCAACAGGTTTGCAAGGAATACGATAAGAACTCCCTCCCATTTTTGCACCATCATGTTCCTTATTTCGAATGCTGATACGGTTAATCCACTTACCAGATACGGATGCTGGCCACCCACCGGCAACTAGTCTTAAGGGATAGCCATGAGCGATAGGAATATCGTCGCCGTTCATTTGAAAGGCTAATAAAGTTTCATCTTGTAACGCTTTTGAGATCGGAGCACCTCGTGAAATAGGTTCTTTTTCAGGATTTCTACTCAAATGTATATCTGCAGCATGATACCCAATATAAACTGCATCATCTTTAATACCAGCATCTATTAAAACATCTTTTAAGCGAACACCAGTCCAATTTGCGCAAGAAACAGCACCAATGGTCCATTGATTCCCTTTCGCTGGAGGGTCAAATTCACTTCTACCGTTACCACCACATTCCAATGTTAACTGATATGTATGTTGTTTGAATTGAGTTTTTAACTGCTCCAAAGAATAGGTTCTTTTTGTCCGTACAGACTCTCCATCAATCGTCAAGGTCCATGTTTTCGCATCTATGTTTTCGGGAATGATTCCGTTATTTCGAATAAACATAAACTTATTAGGCGTTACCTTATCATCTAACAAATGAGCTTTGGCCTCTATATTCCACGGTTTATTGTTTAAAACCGACATCCGATTATCCTTAGAAAACAACTGAAACGGATCAGGATCTTGCAGCGCTAATGGGGTGTAACCCTTTGGCAGGTTAGCGCCAAATACCAAATCAACCCCAACTAAAGCAGTCATAGCGGCTAATGTTCCTTTTTCAATAAAAAAACGTCGGTTCATCATTAGTTAAACATTTTTGGAGATAGTTAAGATAACTTCAATTGTTCAGCCGGTCGGTAACAAATGTTACAAGGCTTGAAAGTAACAATTTTTACTTTTGATTTATGAAATTAAAGCTATTAAAACTCTTTTTAGTATGCATTATTTGCACAGCAATCGTTGCTTCCTCGGTTTTGATAGTTGAATATCTAAAAGCTTAATTATGAAAAAAAACATGGGCGGTTTAGACCGCATAGTCAGAATTATTATTGCTGCTATTGTAGGTATACTTTTTTACTTGAATATAATTGAAGGAACTTTAGCCTATGTTCTCATAGGCTTGTCAGGAATATTTATGGTAACGAGCTTTATTAGCTTTTGCCCCTTGTATGCCTTGGTAGGTCTAAATACTTGTAAGGTTAAAAATTAAAGGTTCTCTATTCGATATCAACAGTTTTGGTTTCCTTTGCTCCTTTAAAAACATAAGTGTATAACCACATTATGGTAAAGGTTGGAATAATATCTAATCCCGGAATTATTTCTTCGATAAAAGTAACCGCACCAGCCGCTTGACCTGCTCTGCCCTTATACATTCTAGTCATTAGCCATGCCGCAATGGGTGCCCAAATGATATCTGAGAAATCACCAATAAATGGAATTGCAAAAGAGAGCATTCCAATTGCATCGAAGAACAAACCAAGAAATAATTGCTTGTATTTAGCGTCTTTAGTTTTTGACATATTGAAAATTATAAATTCTAACTAAAGAAAACAATAAAGATGCCAAAATTTAGAAGTTAGACTTTAAGTGATAAAATTTTAAAACTTAAAAGACCGCTTAAGATAAATCAGAACCAATCAACTTCAAAAATTCATTTCGTGTTTCAATCTTTTCAAATTGACCTCTAAACCCAGAAGTCGTAGTAACGGAATTTTGTTTTTGTACACCTCTCATCATCATACACATGTGCGAAGCCTCAATGACAACTGCGACTCCTTTCGGTTTCAGCGTATTATTGATGCATTCTAAAATATCATGAGTTAATCGTTCTTGTACTTGCAAACGTCTTGCAAAAACATCAACAATTCTAGGAATTTTACTTAAGCCAACAATATGTCCGTTAGGAATGTAAGCGATATGGGCTTTACCGAAAAAAGGAAGCATGTGATGCTCACATAAAGAATATAATTCAATACCCTTAATGATTACCATATCATCATATTCTTCCTTAAACATGGCTCCTTTTAATATCTCAGCAGCATCTTGTTGATATCCTTGGGTAAGAAATAACATGGCTTTTGCCGCACGCTCCGGAGTTTTTACTAACCCCTCTCGCGATACATCTTCGCCAATTTCATCAATGATTGAAGAGTATCGTTCCTTAACTTCATCGGTAATCTCTAAATTATATTCTTCTAAATTTCTATATGGAGACATAGGGTATTTTGTTTATTCTTTTTGATAAATGATTAAACAAATTTAATAATTAAAAATCATTTAAAACCAAAACATTGATGATATTATTTGAAATAAAAATAATACTTACTACTTGTGCAATTTAATTCCAAAAAATTGAATTTCTATCCCTGAATAGAAACAATCAATATAGAAACCTATTTTGCCATGTCCACCCTAATGTTTACTTTCAACCTGTAAAAATAGAAGTATGATTAAAGCCTCAAATATTGAGAAATATTATGGAGAACTTCAAGTTCTTAAAGGAGTGCATCTACATATTAAAAAAGGAGAGGTAGTTTCAATAGTTGGTGCTTCAGGCGCGGGTAAAACTACGCTCCTACAGATATTAGGTACTTTGGATTCCCCTTCCAATAAGAATGATAGCGAATTAATGATCAATGCTATTGAAGTTACGAAATTATCTGAAAAAGACTTAGCTAAATTTCGAAATGAACATATCGGATTTATTTTTCAATTCCATCAATTACTTCCTGAATTTACAGCTTTAGAAAATGTGTGTATTCCCGCTTACATAAAAAAAACGGCACGCAAAGAAGCAGAGATAAGAGCTAAAGAACTGCTTGACTTTTTAGGTTTAAAAAACCGATATCACCACAAGCCCAATGAACTCTCTGGTGGAGAACAACAGCGCGTTGCGGTAGCAAGAGCTTTAATTAATAACCCCTCTATTATTTTTGCAGATGAACCTAGTGGAAATTTAGATTCGGAAAGTGCTGATAATCTACATCAGCTATTTTTTGAATTGCGAGACAAATTCGGACAGACTTTTGTTATTGTAACCCACAATGATCAGTTGGCCGATCTTGCAGATCGTAAACTAGTAATGGTAGATGGTTTGATTACTTCTATTGAAAAAACGGTCACCCAATAGAACCCACGACATGTTCATAACTATTTGGGAATTCGTTAAAAACCCAATCTATCAAGAGGATGAAAATACCAATCTAAGGTATCGAATCTCGGTATTTGGTAAACTTCTGGTGATTGGATTAGGTGCGAGCATTCTTTTACTGAGCTTTGCGACTATGATTCAAAATCTCTTTGGTCTTGATATGGGTGACCATGCTATTGAGGAGATGTGGGATACTTATTCCCTTCCCATGGTTGTTTTCTTGGGGGTAATTGTAGCCCCTTTTTTTGAAGAACTGTTATTTCGAGGCACCATGGTATTTTTCAAAGATAGTTCGAACTTCAAGTATATATTTTATGGTTTGACTTTACTTTTTGGATATATTCATATTTCTAATTTTGAAATTACAACCACTACCCTATTGCTATCGCCATTGTTAGTGGCACCACAAATCGCGGTGGGCGGCTTATTCGGTTTCATTCGTGTTCGTTTTGGTTTGATTTGGGCCTTACTGTTACATTCTACATACAACTTTGTCCTATTTATTCCATTCGTTATTGCTAAAGTCTTAGATATCCCTTTGGAATGACAAAACGTGAACTTAAAGAGTTTCTAGATGCTAAGGTTTTACAATATAACCATCCTAAATTTCTAGAAAGTGATCCCATACAAATTCCTCATACATTTCAAAAAAAGGAAGATGTTGAAATCAGTGCATTTTTGACGGCAACCATAGCCTGGGGAAATCGAAAAAGCATTATTAATAATGCACATCGCCTCATGGGATTGTTAGATCAATCCCCTCATGACTTTATTCTGAATCACACCGAAAGTGACCTTGCAAAACTGGAAGGTTTCGTACACCGAACTTTTAATGACATCGATTTAAAATTCTTTTTACGAAGTCTTCAAAACATTTATTTAAACCATGGTGGCTTAGAAAATTTATTTTCTAAAGGAATTCAGTCGAAGTCCATGCAACCCGCTATTTCTGACTTTAAAAAGGTGTTTTTTGAATTACCACATTTGCCTCGAACTACAAAGCACGTAAGCGACCCCATGAAAGGTTCCGCCGCTAAAAGATTAAATATGTTTCTCAGGTGGATGGTTCGTGACGGTGCTACTGGGGTAGATTTTGGACTTTGGAAAACCATTTCTCCAGCTGTTTTGTCTTGTCCGCTGGATGTTCATTCTGGTAATGTTGCTCGAAAACTAAAACTTCTGAAAAGAAAACAGAACGATGCAAAAGCGCTTGCAGAATTGGACAAGAGTCTTCGAAAATTAGATCCGTCAGACCCAGTTAAATATGATTTTGCACTTTTTGGACTAGGTGTTTTTGAAAAGTTTTAATCCCTGTAAAACGTTTACGAAACAATTCCCATGGTACCTAAATCCAAAGGAATGGTTTTTCCGCCTTCTTTAATCGATTGATAGATTGCCTCCACAATAATCATATCTCTTTTTCCCATTTCTCCAGGCACAATGTTAGTAGTACCCATCAAAATGTGCTTTGAAAAATCGTCCATTTGAAGTTTTTGTTGTCGTTCATGAGGAAACTTAATTTCTTTTCCACCAGAGGTTCTACCGCTTAAGGGTCCATAATTATTTGCAGGGTTCAGCTCCAGCCAACCTTTCTCACTTGTAACAAACAACCTATTGATATTGGCACTATGCGAGGTCATAATATTTCCTATAGCTCCGGTCTCAAATTCAAATTGAGCCGTTATGGTTTCATCAGTATCTTTAAAATAATCAGGTCGCGTACTAAACTCTTGTGCTTTTACAGATATCGGATTCATACCCGTGCCATAAATCACACTTTGAATTGCGTAAACTCCCATGTTCATTAAAGCCCCTCCACCGGACAATTTTCTATTCAAACGCCACTGCTCTGGGTTTGATCTAGAAAAATAAGCCGCATCGGCTGAAACATATTGTATCGCACCAAAAGGCTTTTCTTTAGCATACCGTTTTACTTCTTGGGTATACGGTTCTGAATGCAAACGATACCCTACACTCAACTTTACATTTGCTTTCTCACAAGCTTGAATTATTGCATCACACTCGGTTACGCTAACTGCCATTGGCTTTTCACAAATCACATGTTTGCCCGCTTTGGCTGCTCTAATACAAAAATCAGCATGCATGCTATTTGGCAACACCACGTAAACAATATCAATTGCAGGATTGTTTACGATACGGTCAAAATTTTCATAATTATAAACATTCTCCTTAGGTATATTGTACTTCTCAGCCCATACTTTTTCTTTCTCAGGGCTACCCGTAACTATGCCTGCTAGTTGACAATGTTTCGTTTCTTGCAACGATGGCGCTAGTTCATAAGTGCTATAGGTTCCTAAGCCAACCAATGCAACCCCAAGCTTCTTTTTGATTTTATCATTCTGCATTCCGCAGGCTAAGGGCATTCCCGCTACCAAAGCTGTTCCAGCCAATCCTTGACTTAATTTTTTACTAAAAGTTCTTCTATTTATAGGTTTCATCTTCTGCTATTTTTTTAGACTTAAAACTACAAATTAATATGATAATGAATTTTAAAAGGATGAATTTGCTACATTTAACCCAGACTAATTCCAACAACACTATGCGACAAATTTCACTCTTTTTTATCCTTACCATATTTAGTTTCCATTTCTTAATTGCTCAGAACAGAAAATTACCCATTGATACCGTTGTCACTACTCAGCATAGCGTGAGCATTAATGGTACACCGATTAATTATACGGCTCAAGTGGGAACACAACCCGTTTGGGATGAAATGGGTGAACCGATTGCATCATTACATTATACCTATTACACTAGAAACAATGTAAAAAATAGAGCTTCAAGACCTCTCTTGATTTCTTTCAATGGTGGACCAGGTTCCGGATCGGTTTGGATGCATTTGGCCTACACAGGTCCTCGTATTTTAAAAATTGATGATGAAGGATATCCTGTACAACCTTACGGAGTGAAACAAAATCCATATTCTGTTTTAGACGTTACGGATATTGTGTATGTAAATCCTGCAAATACGGGTTATAGTCGTACCATACCAGAATCAGGAAAAGAAGTTGACCGTGAAAAATTCTTTGGTATTAATGCCGACATCAAATACCTCGCTGAATGGCTGAATACTTTTGTGACACGAAACAATCGTTGGCGTTCTCCAAAATATATTGTAGGTGAAAGCTACGGCGGAACAAGAGTAATGGGACTCTCTTTAGCGCTCCAAGAACAACAATGGATGTATCTCAACGGAGTCATTATGGTTTCTCCGGCAGACTATAAATTGTATAATACGGGTGGTGCTGTTGAACACGCAATTAGCCTTCCCTACTATACCGCTGCCGCATGGCATCATAAAGCACTACCGTCAGAATTGCAAAGCAAAGATTTGTTAGACATCCTGCCAGAATCAGAAGCGTATGCCGTGAATACGGTGATACCTGCATTAGCAAAAGGGGGATTTATAGCTGAAACTGAAAAAAATGAGGTAGCCGAAAAAATGGCGTATTACTCCGGACTTTCCAAAAAAGAAATATTAGATCATAATCTAGCCGTACCCACACAATATTTTTGGAAGAACTTATTGAAAGATAAAGGCTATACCGTGGGCAGACTAGATAGTAGATATTTGGGCATAGATCGTCAACAATTTGGGGGTAGTCCTGATTATAGCGCAGAATTAACTTCTTGGCTACACAGTTTTACGCCTGCAATTAATTACTACTTACAAGAAGAACTAAAATTTAAAACGGATATCAAATATAATATGTTCGGGCCTGTTCACCCATGGAATAATGATGATGATAAAACCCGAGACAACCTACGTCAGGCAATGGCACAGAATCCGTATTTGAATGTATTGGTACAATCTGGATATTACGATGGGGCTACTACATACTTTCAAGCAAAATATACCATGTGGCAGACCGACCCTAGTGGACGCATGAAAGATCGATTTGATTTCAAAGGATACCGTTCTGGGCATATGATGTATTTGCGACGAGAAGATTTACAGAATGCAAACAATGATATTCGTGACTTTATCAAAAGAACCATGACCAATGGTAAGAGTGCGAAGTATTAATGATGTCAAGAGCGGTTCTTAAAGAATATTTATATCTGCTTTTCGCAATTGTGGCGGGACTTGTTATTTCATTTTTTTTAAATACAAATCTTTTCTTTGGTGACAGTACCATTGATTTCAATGTATACGATACCTATTATGTGATATCAGCACATTATGTATGGATGGCACTGGCGCTTTTTTGTATTTTTCTTTTATTCTCTGCTAGAACTATTTTTAGTGGTATTGAAACACGTTTAGGTAAATTTATTCTAATTATTTCGGGGATTCTTGTTATACTTTGATTAACAAAAATAAACGATATAGCCATTGCTATGAAAGGTTTAATGATTGATAGTTTTGAAGATTCTCCTTCTGAGCAAATCAAAATATTACGAGAAATAAATTCAATTTGGGATGCCGCCTCGCATGTTGTTGTATTCTTACAATTCCTAGTATTATTACTGCTTATTTTTAGTGTCTATCGTTTTACAAAGGCAACGAGAATGTAACAAAACAACTACTTTTGCTACCCATAATTAAAAGATGAAGTTATGGGATATGCTGGACAACCGATGAAAGTAATTAAAGCCAATCGCGCTTTATTGCAAAAACGAAATACGTTTAAAGAAGTTAAAGAGATGTATTTAAATTCTGCCGATAAAACCGAATTGGAGTTTAAAAAAGTATCTCCACAAAAGTTGGCGCAAATAAAAACTGAGATTAGAAAGAAAGCTAAAGAAGATGCTTGGAAAGAAGCGGGTGTATATATTGTTTGTACAGTTTTTGTTCTCTACAGTTTATACTGGTTATTTTATCTTTAACCTTATAAAAAATATTTAAAGTAACCTATGAAAGTAAAAGTTGGGGTAGTTCAAGAGAGTCCCGTTTTCTTTGACAAAGCGAAAACACTAGAAAAGCTAGAAATATTGGTAGACACCTATGCGCAAAAAGGATGCGAGCTTCTTGTTTTTCCGGAATCTTTTATTCCTGGGTATCCGAGAGGTTTTGATTTCGGAGCAAAAATAGGAAGCAGAACAGATGAAGGCCGCCAATTATATGCTGATTATGTTGCAAATAGTATTGATTTAGAAAGTGAAGATCGAACAAGGCTAGAACAACTTTCGAAACAGAAAAATGTTTTTTTAGTCATCGGTGTCACCGAAAAACAAAATACGAACGGCAGTCTATATTGTGCTATGCTATATATTTCTCCTACGCATGGCTTATTGGGAGTGCACCGAAAAATTAAGCCTACAGGAACCGAACGATTGATTTGGGCAGAAGCCGACGGCGCATCATTGGTCTCTTTTCAAACAGCAATAGGTAAACTTGGCGGACTCATCTGTTGGGAGAATTATATGCCGCAGGCACGTATGAGTATGTATCACAAAGGAGTAGAAATATATATTGCGCCTACAGCAGATTCACGAGAAGAATGGACTGCCACCATGAAACATATAGCGCTTGAAGGCCGATGTTTTGTGCTTGGCTGCAATCAATATTATACCAAATCAATGTATCCTAAAAAGTATAACCATAGTGTAAAAGAAGAATCAGAAGAAATATGCCCTGGGGGAAGTATTATTGTCTCTCCTTTAGGAAAAGTAATAGCAGGACCTTTATTTGGGAAAGCGGGAGTCTTGGTAGCAGAGTTAGATTTGGAAGACGTTTCAAAAAGCAAATTAGATTTTGATGTGATCGGTCATTATGCTCGAAATGATATTTTTGAATTAAAAGTGAATGGTCAACCTGAAATGAGAAAGTCCTAAAATATCTTACGGCATGAGTATACAATTGACACCTACAATTTCTGAAGAAGATTTAATTGCTTTAAAAAAAGCAAAACAAAAAATGGAACACATTGGTTGGGCAATGAGAGGCCTCAACCGTATCGGGGGAGTTTTAGATACTGGTATTGATAAACTTCCTCAAAAGCAGCAAAAATGGTTGCATCAAGTTGCTCAAAAGGTCTTGCATACGGTGGTCAAAACAAACTTGAAAACCATGAATGCTGGTAAAACAAATACCGCTGCCTCTAATACCGCATATAAAGCACTCGTTACATCTTCGGGTATTCTAGGTGGTGCCTTTGGGGCGACTGCCTTCGCTGTAGACTTAACGGTAGCCACTAAGTTTATGATGCGATCTATTATGGATATTGCTCGAAGCGAAGGTGAAGATTTAAATTCATTTGACACTCAGCTAGCCTGTCTACAGGTATTGGCGCTAGGCGGTAAATCAAAACATGATGATAATTTAGACACCGGCTATTACGCTACAAGAATAGCATTAAGCTCAGCCGTAAAAAATGCATCAGCCTATGCAGCAAAGCATGGCATGGGAAGTGTTTTGCAAGGTAGCAATAACGCTTTTGTAAAACTGTTAGGTGCTATTGCTTCTCGATTTAGTATTCAAGTATCTGAAAAATTTGTGGCGCAGGCGATTCCTATTCTTGGTGCTGCAGGTGGCGGTTCGATTAATTTGGCCTTTATCAATCATTTTCAAAATATGGCAAAAGCGCATTTTACAGTCCGTAGGCTAGAACGCACTTATGGTCCGCAATTGATACAAAAAACATATGAAAATTTAAAGCTTGATCATAAATAGTTTCAAAAACATATAGCTTAAAATCAACAACTTGATTCAAGAGCTATTTTTTTCCTAAATTTAAAGGAACACAAAATTCAATAATGAATAAGCATGCTCTTGGTTTTACTTTTGCTTTATTTCTTATTGCAGCAATTCGGATAAACGCTCAGGAGTTTTTATACGGAGATCCGTTGCCAGATGCTCCTGAACTTTCGGTTCGTGGGAACTATCAAGTAGGTGTGCAAACCATGAATTTAGTTCATAAGAATCAAGTAGATATACTCAATTCGAAAGAAGGCAAGGACCCATTATACGACAGACCTCTTACTATTGAAGTCTGGTATCCGGCCGCCCTACCCAAAGATTTAAACATA
>CALHCJ010000141.1 GCA_937936275.1 uncultured Flavobacteriaceae bacterium | reverse complement strand
CAATATACCCGTAAACCATACAGAAGTCATTCGAGAAATAACGTAGATAGGGCCACAACCTATCCAATAATACAAAAACACAAATAAAGCCCTAAAACACCAGTATTCTATTTCATACCTATAGTATTCACTGCGCTTGTTATAGCGCTTTAATTTTTCTGGTTGCATATATCTATTTATCTTAACCCTATCGCTTGAAATCATTCTTATAAAACTACTGAACAAACGGTGTTGCTATTACCGCTGCCGAAGAGCTAGTGTCAGAGCCTACAAGCTCTGCACCAACAAAAGCTCTTATACTTACACTCCCTTCAAATGAAACATTCGCTGCGGTAAATTCGATAAAATTAAAATCATCTTCTAAAGTGATTTCTCTAGACCAATCTTCTGTTACTGTAATCATATCTTCAGATGCCAGAACAACCCCAGTATCTCGAATTTTGTATGAAACAATAGCTTCATCAGCGTCTCCATTAAAAGTTAATTCAAGGCGTATTACATTTGATGATTTAGACGTAGCAGTACCTGAATCTGATGAGTCATCATCACTACAGGAGACAAAGAATACTAACGATGTTAGTAGTAGTAAAATTATTTTTTTCATGATTATTATTGTTTTATGTATTTAGATTCTAGACCTTCTATTCCACTATTTTGATCAACAGATAGGATATTATTTTCAACTTCAAAAATTAGCCCCGGATCGTTTTCAGACTCAAAAAGCCTGCCTTCTTTTTTACCATCAAATTCATATTCTCCAGGGAAAGACCTTCCTCTTTCCATGTATATATATTCAGTATTTGACGTAAATGTAAAAATCCTCATATCATCTAAATTTTCAATATCATTCCATGTAGTCCCCGATAATTCAATGTTTCCAGACTCGGCGTTACTTGAATCGTCATCGTTATCGCACGAACTGAATGACACAATTCCGATACTTGTTAATATTAGAAATATTTTTTTCATTGTTATTTTAATTGTATAGTTAATTCGTTTTTACATATAATTTTAGTTCTTTTCATAAACGCCATCACGCTTTTTCAAAAATATAATTCTGCATAATCATCCCGTTATCATCTCCGCCACCAGCAGAAGAGGAAATTAATATATACCCTTCTTTTCGAATATCATTAAGGGTTTTTGAGATAATTTTGAAATTTGATTCAAAGTATTTTTTATTGAATTTTTCAAGAGCTATCGTTGTGATTTTGTTATCGCCTCGATCAATTAAGATCATACTGGCATTTCCCGTATCACCCCCTTTACACTCGATCACTCTAACAAAAATGTAAGACTCTTCAGACTGCAAATAATTTTCAGCTTGAATATCAATTTCAGAATTAGAGGCATACAGAGGTGTACCAAGAATAAGGCAAAGGAATATGGACGTCATAAAAAATTTTGATGTAAACATTTAATTAAGTTTTTAATTTTACCTACTTCTATTTAGAGTCGTTTTTCGGCATATTCCGACTTAATAATGTATTCACATACGCAATTGCTCGTAACTTGTTTTTAACGAGTTGATACTGCAATTATTTTGGTTTGGGTATTCCCTTCAAGTAATTTTAAGAAGGTTTGCTTGTTCTTTTTTCCAGATACTTTACACATGATATTTTCCTCTTTTTTTCGTCCGCTGTAGGTACACCTTCCAATGATTGAATTAAAAGACATTTTATCATTCTTAACGACAAGATCTCCCTCCTTAATTACAACAAATTTTAAGCTACTAGCATCCACAAAGGGTTCAGGGATTTTAAATAAAAGATGAGTTAGCTTTCCTCTTTTGTTTTGCCTAACTCCATTAAACTCTAGCTCAATAGAGTTTTGGCTATACACCATCTTGCGGGTATTCTTTTCTAAGTTTTTCAATGCAGAATTAAGAGCTTGCTCCTTATTCATATTCTTTTTTAGTCCATCACTTTTTGCTGTAATAGCATTTGCATATGAATAATTAAATTCCTCTGGGGATGTTAAGGTCCCTAAAACCTTAGCTGAAAGTTTAATCATGCATTGATATCCTAATTCTTTGAATTGAAATACAACAGACTCAATCACAAATTCAGCTGTTGACTGATTAGGGTGACTTGTAAATTTTTCTTGATTAGACTTAAGATATCTTCTTGACCCCTTGATTCCTTTATAAAAGGCTATTTTAGTAGCAAAGGCAACATCATTTCTCCCCTTAAAAGAACCGTTTGTGATGGCATATTTTGTTATTGTCTCCTTGAACACTGGGACATTTAATGATTGGTAATAGTATGGTTTAACTTCAGTGTGCGGAACATCTTCTTTTTGCCAATCAAGTTCTTTTTTAAGTTTTTTAACACGTATTGCACGCTCTTGTTCAACTTGCTTTATAATTGCTGGAGTCATAAATTTTTTGTCTACTTTTTTAGCAGTCTTATTTTTAAAACCCCTCGGCCTCCAACCATTATCAGTTTGCTCAAAAAAAACTTTTCCAATTGCTAAGAAACGCTGACCCTTTACTACGGCAGTTGTATTCCCATAGGCGCCAGAAATCAAGGAGCCATTATTTGCTCCTTTTTGATATTTAAGTGTTTCCTCAAAGTGATTATCAAAAGCTTTAGCCTGAACACTTAGATTTATATTAATTGCATTAATAGCTTCAATTACCATCTCGTACTCTATGGTATAAGTTAAAGGGCCAAACCTTTGCTCTTTAATACCGTTAGTTTTTGCTATTCCAATAAGTTTCAGTGCTGGCTTTTCATTAGAAAAATGATTGTCAAAATAACTTTTAAGCTCTTTTGAAGAAATAGTATTTACTTGATTTTGTCCGTAACAAAATGCGCTAACAATTAAAACAAAAGGTATAAGGAGTTTTTTTTTCATTTCTGTTGAGTTAAGGTTTAAATGAAATTGATTGATTTTAGAGTTATATAGGTGTTAGTAAGCTAATTAAGTACAGCTAATATAATTTAATTTTTAAAAGT
>CALHCJ010000140.1 GCA_937936275.1 uncultured Flavobacteriaceae bacterium | reverse complement strand
TTTTAAATGCGGCCGAAGGTGCGTTAATATTAGAGATTGCTGAGAAGGAAGACTTTGTTTTTGCAGAAGTAGATGATTTGGGTAGTATTTCAAAGAATGACTCTTACATCGATATTCATATTGATGAAGTTTTGAATTTATCTCTCGTCGATGCAGATGCAATTCGTGCGAAGAAGTTCAAAGTGGTAGTTGATGGTGTGAATTCTACGGGTGGAATCGCTATACCCAAATTATTAAAGGAATTAGGAGTAGAAGTTGTGTAATTATATTGTGATCCTACGGGACATTTCCCGCACAATCCTGAGCCTTTGAAAGAGCATTTACAAGACATATGTGAATTGGTGATTAAGGAAAAAGCTGATTTTGGAATTGTGGTAGATCCTGATGTTGACCGTTTGGCATTTATCAGCAATGATGGTGAAATGTTTGGAGAGGAATACACTTTAGTAGCTTGTGCAGATTACGTTTTAAGTAAAACAAAAGGAAGTACGGTTTCAAACCTCTCTTCTTCACGTGCTTTACGAGATATTACAGAAAAACACGGAGGCACTTATGAAGCAGCTGCGGTGGGCGAAGTGAATGTGGTTACTAAAATGAAGGCAAACAATGCCGTAATTGGTGGAGAAGGGAATGGAGGAATCATTTATCCTGAAAGTCATTATGGACGTGATTCTTTGGTAGGTAGCGCTTTGTTTTTGATGCTCATGTCAGAAAGAGGGGGAACGGTTGCGGAACTCCGTGCTAGTTATCCTTCTTATTTTATGAGTAAAAAGAAAATTCAGTTAACTCCAACTTTAGATGTAGATGGTATTTTAAAAGCAATGGCCGAGAAATATCAGAATGACGATATTTCAACTATTGATGGCGTTAAAATTGATTTTCCTGAGAATTGGGTGCATTTGAGAAAATCAAATACAGAACCCATCATTCGTATTTATACAGAAGCAAAAAGTCAGAACGAAGCTGATGGCCTCGCCGATCGAATTATTGGTGAGATTAAAGAAGTTGCGGGCATATAGTTTTAAGTATAAAAGGCTGATGTTTTATTGAAATTGAGGTGGAACTTTATCACGATGCTTCCATCTTCTATGGGTCCATAGATAGTGCTCAGGTTTTTCTCGAATTTGTTTTTCAGTGAATCGCAAGAAAGTATCTGTAATTTCATTTTTCTCGGTTTGACTGCCTGAAGTGGTAATGGGTATAAGCTCTGCTTGATAAAAACCTCGTTTTACTTTTGAAACTTTTAAAAAGACCACCGCTAGATCCATTTTACGAGCCATGAGCTCCGCTCCGTTAAAAATCGGGACTTTAATTCCCATAAACTCCTTCCAGTACTGTGCGCGATGGGCTTGAGGTGATTGGTCGCTGACCATCCCAAATACTCCGGTGATACCATCTCTTTTATCTCTAACGACAGTTTTTACGGTCTGCTTTTGGGTTATAAGTGTTGTATTCCAGCGTTCGCGCACCCGTTTGATCCATTTGTCAAAATAATCGTTTCCAATCTTTTGGTAAACGGCGTAACCCTTCGATTGAACGTAATTGTTGATGCTAACATTCCATTCCCAATTCGCATAATGTGAACAAACAATAAGAACGCTTTTAGTTTTTTCAATTTCTTGAAGGACTTCAATATTTGTCACCTTATAACGTTTTGCGACTTCCTCCTTGCTTAGATTCATGGTTTTAACCATCTCCATAAACATATCACACATATGAGAAAAAAAGTCATACCTGATTTGTTTGATTTCATCTTCACTTTTTTCTGGAAATACCAATTTCAAATTATCATACACTACCTTTTTTCGATAACCCACCACACGATAGATCAAAAAGAAAAAGAAATCAGATACCCAATAAAAGAGTCGATAGGGCAGTATTGATATGAACCAAAGTAATGGATAGACCAAGACAAATACAAGAAGCTGCATGCACTAGAAATATAGTACAAATATATAGCTATATTTGAATCCAAACATAAACGATTTTGATGAACGATATTCACATAGCAACCTTGGCTATTATAGCAGTTAACGCCTTGGTTTCTTTTAAAGGATTTAACGATGCCAGTTTCTTTGAGCGCTATAAATTTGGAATAGGAGGTATAAATGCCGGACAAAAAGAGCGGATGGTTACTTCCGGATTTCTACATGTCGATATTACACATTTACTATTCAATATGTTGACGCTGTATTTTTTTGCTAGCGTTGTCATTGAAGGTTTTGGCCCTGTTAAATTTCTTATCATTTACTTCATTAGCCTAGTTGCGGGTAGCTTATTGGCTTTGTTTTTTCATAAAGACGAACCATACTATAGTGCCGTAGGGGCTAGTGGAGCAGTTACTGGCATCTTGTATTCTGCCATACTGTTACAACCCGGAATGGAATTGTTGCTTTACTTTGCCATTCCTATTCCTGCTTATGTATTGGGTATTGGGTATTTATTGTATTCTATTTATGGTATGAAGAAGCGATCTGACAATATAGGTCATACCGCTCATTTTGGAGGTGCTGTCGGAGGTTATGCGACTACCCTTTTATTTGATTCTGACTTGCTATTTACTTCAACCCTAATGGTGGTTTTATTGGCTATTCCTATAATTATACTTTTGGTTATGGAGAAAATGGGTAAAATTTAATCTTTTTGAAGACCTAATAGCAGGCTAAATAGTACAAAATAGCACAGATTCCTGTAGTTCATCGAAAATAGCGTAGGAAAATACACGCTTACTCTAACTTTGTCGTTCAATTAGAACCCAAATCTAATTTTATTAAAACCTACTTATAATGAAAAAGATTTCCCTCACGGCTCTTGCCGTAATTTTGTTTGCTACATCCTGTAGTGA
This sequence comes from uncultured Flavobacteriaceae bacterium, assembly GCA_937936275.1. GTDB lineage: Bacteria > Bacteroidota > Bacteroidia > Flavobacteriales > Flavobacteriaceae > Maribacter_C. The sequence goes on along the minus strand of CALHCJ010000140.1, from coordinate 4,729 downwards.
TGAGACCACAGTTTTTCAAGAAACCCTCCAAGACGACGTTGTATTAGAAACTAGTGAAGCGAAATTAGAAAGTAGTATTAACTATGACAAAGCTGGTGTGCTTGATATTTACGAAGATATCTCAGCAAGCGGTAAATCAGCAAGAATGCCAGAAGATGGCGAAGCAGGCGATTATCCACTTACTTTGGTTGCTCAGGTTGATCCGCCTTCACGTTCAGGTTCTGAAAATTTAACGGCTTCGCACGTTCATGTAGTTGACGATTTTGCCTACGTTTCTTATAATACTGTAGAAGATGGTTATTCTGGAGCTATTGATATTATTTATGTGAACGACCCAACAAATCCTAGAATCACTTCAAGATTGTACTACACAAATGCAGATATAAATTCTATCAATTATGATAATGGATTTATTTATGTTGCGGGTGGCGTAGATTCAGAAACTTCAGTAACGGCTACTTCAAATTCTTTTGTTGCTAAAATAGTTGTGAACAATGGTAGAATGGATCTTTCTTCTGGTATTGCTTATGGTTTTCAAGAAGGTTTTAATGCTACTGATGTCGTGATAATGGATGCTAATGTTCTCGTGACCAGTGGTCAAAATGGATTCTTAACAGCTTACAATAAAGCTACTGTTGAGATGCAAAAAGAAGCTGGTTTTGAAGATTTAAGATCTGTTGCAACGTCGAACGGAGCGATAGCAGTTCTTGATGCCAGTAGTGGAGTGAAAATATTAGATGATAATTTCAATATTACTAAAGAAATCTCCATCACTTCTGATTTTGGTACGAATACGAAACGAACTCTAGATTTTTCTGGGGATCAAATTATAGTTGCTGAAGGTTCGAATGGAGCGGGAGTATATAGTGCATCTTCAGGAGATTTTATCGAATATATTCCAATTTTAGTCAATCCTGAAGGTGTTGACGAGCAAGATGTGGTTACCAATGCCGTTGCAATTAACGAAGATGTTATTCTTATGGCCAATGGTGGAGCAGGACTTTGTTTATCTGAAGATCAGGGTGATAATACCGACTTAGTTGGCATCATCGAGTTAGATGCTTCAATTAACTATGTTGCTTCAAAAGGTGATTATATTTTTGCTGCAGCTGGAAAAGACGGTCTTCAGATTATCAAATTAAATCGACCAAGTGAAAGCTTAGTTGCTAGTTGTGCAAATGTACCCTTATACTTAGGTAATCGAAATCTGACGGTTAATGCTAACGAAGATCTATCTTACAGCGGTTCTAAAAGGTTTAACAGTGTTAATGTAAATGGTGAATTACTTCTTTGTGGTGCTTGGACCGTGAGTAATGAAACCAATATTAATGATGAAGCAGTTCTTGCAATGAATGGTACTTATGTGGTTGGAAGAAATAACAAAAGAAAGAATATTACCGTCGGTAAAAATGCTACATTCATTGTAGAAGGAAACTTGACAATTTATGGCGACTTGATTTTAGAAGAGGGTGCTACTATAGAGTTTTTAGGTACTGCTTCCGTAGTCAATATTTTTGGAGATGTACAAAGAGATGCGTCAGCAGTAGTTTCTGGAACATTTGACGATGTTCGCAACAAATTCTAAATCACACAAATACTAACATAAGAAAGCCCTGTTACAATTTGCAACAGGGCTTTTATTTATGCTTAATTTAAAAGTTCGGCAACTTTAGCTTCTAGCGCGGGACCTCTTAAATTTTTTGCGATAATAACCCCATTTTCATCCAAAAGAAAAGCTGCAGGTATGGCATCAACATTATATAATTGTGCTACAGGCGTATTTAAGGGGTTAATATCTGAAACATGATTCCAAGTAAGTCCATCATCTTCAATTGCCTTTTTCCAAGCTTCAATGGTCCTATCCAAAGAAACACCAACAATATTAAGTCCCTTATCGTGATATTTGTTATAAACGGCTACCACATTAGGGTTCTCATTTCGACAGGGTTTGCACCAAGCAGCCCAAAAATCGACTAGCGTAATTTTTCCAAGCATATTTTTTAATTCTAAGGGCTCTCCGTTTAGACCTGGTGCTTTAAATTCAGGCGCTGGCATGCCAATTTCGGTTGCTTTAGCATTTTCAGCTTTTTTGTTAATCGCCTCTAATTGGTCCGATATTTTCTTAGCAACTTCGGTTTCTTTCATTTCAGGGCTAAAAGCATCGTACAAACCTTGAACATCTTTTGGTTCTACTGTACGTTGCGCAATAGCCTTTTCCAACAAAAGAACTGAGATTAACGCATTTGGATTTGCTTTCACGAAATCAATTTCAAAATTCTTATACTCTTCTTGAAAATCACGCATTTCATCGTTAAGCGAGCTCATCACCGCTTGATCTCTGCTGGCATTTGCTGCTTGCATGTCTTCCTGTATAGCCATACCTTTTCCAGACATTGCCTGACGCTCTTTGAAGTATGCCGCCAACATTTCATTTTGTGGAGTACCCTTAATTTCTGCAAGGCCTAAGCTATCTTTTTGAGCATTTAGTTCTATTGCTCCATTTTCTAAAACAATTGCGGTATATCCTTTTAAATCACCAACAAAAATATAGTGTATTTCTGGGGTGCCCGCTTGTCCAGTAAATGTAAATACCCCGTTTTCAACCATAGTGGTATCAACATCAACAGGTTGATTTTTTTCCCCTTGTTTTCGCAAATATACTTTGGTTCCTTCTGCTACTTCACCGGTGAGAGTACCTTCTATGGTATATCCCTCTGGCTTTTGATTGCAGGCCACTATTGATATGAAGATGGAAAATACGATTAATAATTTTTTCATTTTTTGCTAGGTATTTGTTTTTAGCTTGCGCAAATGTACTTATATATAAAGGATAAAAAAAGCCCTTAACACTTGCGTGATAAGGGCTAATATTATATGTACTAAGTTTAGAATTGATAGCGAAGACCAAGTCCGAAATCAAAATAAAATCGCTCATCAAAATCACCATACCCAACTACACCAATTTCTGGACGAATGTCAAAAGAAATGAGTAGTGGTAGATTGTCAAAATTGTACTCAACACCTAAATCCCCTGCGACAAGCACGAACAATCCGCCTTCTGGTTGAATAATTACCGCTGGATTGTTTGCACTCGGTCTTGGTTCGAATTTTGCGCTTCCTGCTCCACCACCAAAACCATAATACCAATTGAGACCACCGCCAATATTTCCTAGCCATTGAAACATCAGTACAGCCTTGACACCATCGTATTCACGACTATCGCGGTATCCTAGGTTCAGCTCTGCTCTAGTATATCTTCCGATAGACTTTTGATATGATATTTCCGCACCAAAACCGTCGCTATCTCCAAGGCGTAAACCAATCGTATGATTTGCAATTTCTTGAGCACTCAGTGAGGCTGATAAAAAAAATAGACCGTAAATAAATAATTTTGTGATTTTCATAGGTTCTTTTTGCTTTAGTTGCGCTTAACAAAAGGGGGCTTCATATCTTTGTTATAATCATAGAAACTTTGTTTATCACCCAAAAATTGTTCCGAGTTGGATAAAATTTTGCTAAAAGAATTAGAAAATAACTTCGAAGGCGAGTTAAGAATCGATGCGTTAAGTAAAACTTTGTATGCTACTGATGCCTCAGTCTATCGCAAAATACCTTTGGGTGTAGCTTTCCCAAAGACGAAGGATGACATTAAAAAACTAATTCATTTTGCAACACAGCACAAGATTGGTTTAATACCAAGAGCGGCAGGAACTTCGCTTGCTGGTCAGTGTGTTGGCGACGGTATTGTGGTTGACGTAAGCAAGCATTTCACCAATGTTATTTCTTTAGATGAATCTAACAAACAGGTAAAAGTGCAGCCTGGAGTAATTCGCGATGAACTTAATCTTTATTTAAAACCTTACGGATTGTTTTTTGGTCCGAATACTTCTACCTCAAACAGGTGTATGATTGGCGGAATGGTGGGTAATAATTCATCTGGAACAACATCGATACAATATGGAGTTACCCGAGACAAAGTTATTGCTATGGAAACCATATTGTATGATGGAAGTGAAGTTACCTTTAAGTCACTTTCAGTTAAAGAATATGAGGTTAAAAGATATGAAAATACGGCTGAAGCTTCACTTTACAGGAATATTCATAAGGAATTGTCTAATAAAGAGATACAAGAGGAAGTTAAAAAAGAATTTCCAAAAAAAAGCATCCATAGAAGAAATACGGGTTATGCGGTTGACGAGTTGTTGAACAACAATGTTTACAGCGATGTTGATGCTGATATTAACCTTTGCAAATTGCTATCTGGGAGTGAAGGAACACTAGCTTTCACGACCGAAGTGACCCTTCAGCTTGATGATTTGCCGCCTGCCCATTCTGCAATGGTGGTGACTCATTATAAGACCCTTGAAGATTGCTTAAGTGACGTTGCTCCAACGATGGAACATTCGTTGCATACATGCGAGATGATGGATAAGGTTATTCTTGATTGTACTAAGAATAATCGAGAGCAGTTAAAAAATCGCTTTTTTGTAGAGGGAGACCCTGCGGCATTATTGATGTTAGAAGTCAAGGCAGACACTAAGGATGAATTAGAAACGCAATTGGAAGAGTTGCAACGAACCATAAAGAAATCAGGACTGAGTTATGCGAGTCCGGTGCTGTATGCAGACGATATACGAAAGGCGCTTGAATTGCGTAAAGCAGGTCTAGGTTTATTAGGTAATATGGTTGGTGATCGAAAGGCTGTTGCGTGTATTGAAGATACCGCTGT
>CALHCJ010000139.1 GCA_937936275.1 uncultured Flavobacteriaceae bacterium | reverse complement strand
TGGATTTCGTGTTTCAGGCCCAGAGACAAAAGCCCAATCACCTGGGTCAACACCAGCAGATAGTAAATCATCTAAATCGATGGTCGTATCACCAAAACTATCATCATCATTATTACAAGCTGATCCGTTCGCATTATTTCCTGCTGTTGGTTCAAAATTCTGTGTTATTTGAAGGGTAACTGTTGGGCTATAACATTCATTAGGCTCATCTCTAAAAAAACCAAAATAAGTGCCTGGTGCACTAACCGGACTATCGTTTGCAAATGGAACCCAATCTGCCTGTACACTTGGATCACTGTTCGTACTCCAAACCAAACCAGCACCAGGAGGTCTTGTACTCTGGAGGTAGTCATCTAAGCGCACGGTAAAAGCTCCACAGAATGCAGTAGGATTGTTATTTAGAACTGGTGCAGTATCACTAGCGGCACAATCATCATCAATAATCGTTACCGTAGCGGTATCAGCAGCACCGATTGTAAATAAGGGGTTGTTTGTACCAGTTAACGTTATGGTTACTTCTTGATCAGGTTCTGGGTCCGTATCATCAAATGGAAGTACGTCAACTACTCTAAATTGGGTGGCGTTTGGAAAAGTTATTCGATTGTTAGCGCCATTGACAGCACCTGCAAGATCATACTCAAAAGTTGCTCCTGTACCAGGTTGACCAGCACTACCAGATACCGTAAAAAATAATAAAACAGTTCCACCTGTTGCATTCAATTTATCAGACTCTAAACGAAATTGACCCTGTTGATTATTAGGAAGACCTTCTGTGGAAGTAGGTCTATAAGGGTTTGCAATATTTTCATCAAAACTAAAATTGATCACCCCTACGTCGTTGTCTGCAATTTCGATAGTCACCTCGTCATTAGCAGGATCAATCGAGCCTGGTCCATCATCGATATCAGTAAGTGTAATGATAATATCTTCTATCCCTTCCACCAAATTATCGTCATCAATTGCAGTAATATCAAAAGTTGCCGAGTTTTGAACAATAGCCGGACCTAAGAGCACAGTTCCTGAAGCGACTAAAGTGTAATCCGTACCTTGTGTAGCAGAACCAGTAATCGTATAGTTGACCTCGGTCTGTTCAAGTGAATTAAAATTTCTGGAAATTGTAAAACTAGCAAGATTTTGAGCACCAGACGAAACCTCTTCTGCAGCATTATCGATAGAAGTGACTGATACTAGGTTTTGTGATGATACAAAATTCACCAACAAAAACGAACTAAAAAATAAAACCCCTTTAAAAACTTTTGACAAATTCATAAAGGATATGTGTTCTCTGTTCAATTTCATATTGCTTACTTGAATTAATATTAATTCAATAGAAAGCACGGTAGGTAACGTATTCTCTGTAAAATTTGGGCTTCAATATTACTAAAAAAAACCTCGAATACCCTATTTTTATTGATAAATAGGAATATTTCAAGACAAACAACATATATAATCGTCAACTGTATTTACGCAAGAATAGCTGAAGTGGTTTCCGCCTCACTATTAATTTTACGAACTAAGCCTTGCAATACCTTTCCTGGGCCGACTTCTGTAAACAAAGTAGCACCGTCACTTATCATATGCTGAACACTTTGAGTCCATTTTACAGGAGCCGTCAATTGCGAAATTAAATTTGTTTTAATGTCTTCGGAATTTGTTACTGCAGTCGTGGATACATTTTGGTAAATGGGGCAATTTGGTGTAGCAAACGCTGTGCCCTCTATTGCAGCTGCTAACTCTTCACGCGCAGGTTCCATCAAAGGCGAATGAAACGCACCGCCTACTGGAAGCACCAAAGCTCTTCGAGCACCTGCCTCTTTCATTTTCTCACAAGCCAATTCTATTGCTGCTACCTCACCTGAAATCACTAACTGCCCAGGGCAATTATAATTCGCTGCGACCACAATACCAGGCGTTTCATCACAAATACGTTCGACAACATCGTCTGGCAAGTTCAAAACCGCTGCCATCGTACTGGGTTGTATCTCGCAAGCTTTTTGCATCGCTAAAGCACGTTGAGAAACCAATTTTAATCCGTCTTCAAAATTCAATACACCATTCGCAACCAACGCTGAGAATTCTCCTAATGAATGACCTGCAACCATATCTGGCATAAAACCATCACCCATAACCTTACTTAAAATCACAGAATGTAGAAAAATTGCTGGTTGTGTCACCTTAGTTTCTTTCAAATCTTCGGGCGTACCCTCAAACATGATATCGGTAATATGAAAACCTAAAATTTCATTGGCATTTTCAAACAATTCTTGTGCGACAGGGTATTTTTCATAGAGATCTAAGCCCATTCCAACGACTTGAGCCCCTTGACCAGGAAATATATATGCGTTCATTTTCTTATGTTTTGATTGGCAAAAATAAACATATAAAGTTCAGTAGCAACCTTTGACCAAGATTCTGCTTTATACTCCACACAAGGAACAACTGAAATCGTTCTACCCCTACTTCCCTTCTTTAAACCAGCTTGAATATTTTACGTAGTTATTCGCAATTCGATCTACCTCGCCAGCACTTAATTCAGGACTAATATCTTTGATTTTTTTTGCGGGCATACCCGCAAAAACGGTTCCAGAAGGCACGTGTGTACCTTTTGTCACAACAGCGCCAGCAGCAATAATACTGTTGCTTTCAATCACACAATCATCCATTACAATACTCCCCATGCCGATGAGAACATTATCTTTTATTGTACAGCCATGTACAATAGCATTGTGACCGATAGAAACGTTATTACCAATAGTTGTCGGAGATTTTTTATAAGTACAGTGCACAACTGCGCCATCTTGAACATTAACTTTATTGCCAAGTTTAATAAAATGAACATCTCCTCTCAGTACGGCGTTAAACCAAATACTGCACTGATTTCCAATACTGACTTCTCCCACAACAACAGCATTCTCCGCGATATAGCAGTCTTCCCCTAAAATTGGGGTTTTTCCTCTTACAGTTTTTATAATCATCAGAATTGATATTTTTATTACGGAATTTTAAAAATACGCTAACAAATCTCTTTTCTTTGATGCTGAGACTAATATTTCTTTTCCATTAGAGACTACAACACTTCCGCCTTTTCCTTTTCGGTATTTTATCACTTCGTTGACATTGACCAAATACGATTTATGGATTCTTGCAAAAGTGAATTCTGACAGCGCTTCTTCAAAATACTTCAGTGTCTTACTAACAAGTATTTTCTTGTTTTCTAAATATATTTCTGTATAGTTATCATCCGCTTTACAATATAAAATATCGGCAACGTTTAAGATTTGAAATCCATCTTGCTGTGGTAGTGTAATCTTACCTTCTACTTTATTCAACCTTGATTTTAAAACCTTATCCGCAAGAGCATCCTCTTTTTTACGAATCTCGCTAACATAGGCTACCGCTTTAACTAATTCATCAATGTTAATAGGTTTCATTAAATAGTAAGCTGCGTGACTATTTAGAGCGTCCATAGCATATTGATTGTAAGCGGTTACGAAAACCGTTTCAAAGGTTCGATCAGGTAACTCATCAAGCAAATCGAAGCCGGTACCAAAAGGCATCTCAACATCTAAAAAAACCAAATCAAGAGTACTATTGGTCTCTATGAATCGTCTTGCATCAGCTATTGATGCCGCTTCGCCTACCAGTTGAACTGTCGGGCAATATTTGGTCAAATAATTGCTAAGAATCTCTCGGCTATCCGCCTCATCTTCTACTATAATGGCCTTTAGTTTCATGGGCTAATTCTTTTTTAAAGTAAATACTACTTTCGTTCCTGTACCATCTGCTTCCAAATCTGAAATATAAACATCCACTTTATCTTTATACATGTCATTTAAAATGGCAACACGTTTTTTGATATTGCCCATTCCCTTAGATTTCTGCTTCTTCTGATTCATGGTTTTAAGAGCAGCAGACTTTTTCCTGCCAATACCATTATCAGATATTGTAATTTCAATGGTTTCTTTATTTTTTTGTTTCAATTCAATATTTAAGAAACCCTTTTCTTCTTTGTAACGCAATCCGTGCCAGATAGAATTCTCAATATATGGCTGCAAAAGCATCGGCGGTATTTGAAAAGCTGTTACCTCAAGATCCTCTTGCACTTCTATTTTATAATCGAACTTATCAGGAAAGCGGGAGTGTTCTAGCTTCACATACAATTCCAATAATTCAAGTTCTTTTGCTAACGGAATAAAATCTTCTTCGGAATTTTCAAGCACAGATCGCATTAATGTAGAGAATTCACTTAAATACCGATTGGCACTTCTCTCGTCACTTTTTGCAATGTAATTATTGACTGAATTCAAAGCATTGAAAATAAAATGCGGATTCATTTGAGATCGCAATGATTTCAATGCCAATAGGTTATTTGCCAATTTTTGTTGTTGATTGCTTCTATAGAAGAAGAAAGTTGCCAATCCCATAAATATTAACGAAAAAATCAAGGAATAAATAACCCATTTCTGTCGTTTGTTACTTTCTTGAGCTAGGTCTTGCTCTGTAATAGCAAGATCATATTTACTTTGTGAAAGTTCTCGTTCTTGTTCTAAACCACTAATACGACTTTGCTTTGTAGAAATCTCACGATTGAAGCGAGCAGCTCTTGATATTTCTTGTTCTTTTCGAATATATAGGGTATCCACTACAGAGACATACGCTTGATAAGATGCTAGTGCCTTAGTAAAATCACCTTTATACTCATACACCTCAGAAAGTTTTCTAGTTGCATCTTTTTGCACAATTAAATCATCATCTGAGTTCGCCTCTACGATACTTTGTTCTAAAAAAGGTATCGCTTGATCATATTTGTCTTGAGAAATATAAGCGTTCGCTATTTTGTAATTTATACGTTGTGTAGTAATCGTGTCAGAGCTAATGACACCAGACTTTATTTCTACTGCAGGTTTTGGAAGACTATTGAGTTCGTTTAAACTTTGTTTTCGTAACTGAATTTCATCATCATAACGACTCTTCTTGTTATAAAAATCAGCTACTTTTTCTTTCTCTTGAATGGCACGCTTCGGAGCTTCATTCTTGGCTAACTTTAATGAATTTCCGTAGTAACCCTCTGCTTCTATAGCTTTATCATCTGTTGCGTAGGCGTCAGCAATTTTTGAATTCAAATCGGTAAGCTTTGGTGTAATTTGATTTTTATTGGCAACCACCAGACCTTCGTTATAGAACGCAACTGCTTTTTCAATTTCACCCAAACCTGTGTACGTGTCACCAAGACTTTCGTACAGTGAAGCTCGTTGAAACGGGATTAAATTTTTTAATTTCAAAAGCGGCTCTAATACTTCTTTAGCGCTTTCAAAATCTTTATTCAATAGATAAGATCGACCAAGATGAAGTGTTGTTTTAGAGGTTTTGTTTGCCGTTAATGCATCGGTGAAGCTTGTGATTGCCAAGTCAAATTGATTGTGGTATTGATACACTTCACCCAGACTGGTTAAGGATAAAGCCAATCGTTTTTTATTACCCCTTTTACCTAACGATTCAATAGACTTGGTAATATAGTCAATACTCTTTTCAATACTTTTCTTTTTATAACTGTTTGCAGAATCTAAGTAAGCTTGATGCAGCGCAGCCTGATCATCACGTAATATTGTACTCTTTGATCTAGCGGATGCATCTTCAGAATATCCCTCTACCAAAACATCAACGTCCTCGTCACTTTTAACGATATAACGTTTGGTTTCAAACTCGGGGCTTCGAAAAGTTAATTCGTCTCCGACAGCCACCCTAATCTTATATTCTCCAAACAGATTGGTTATAGCAAAAGCACCTCGGTTGGAGGAAATTTCTACACCAGAAATGGGTTCAAAATTTTCTTTACCCTGAACCACGCCCTTTATCGCGACAACATTAATGTTCTCAATGTTTCTTGTGTTTTGCTCATTGGTTTGGGCTAAGACTACTGGGCCAGCAAAAAACAATACAACTAGTATGTAGGCAAGCTTCCTCATATTGATACTACTAGAACGTAAACTTAGCAGATTTATGTCTTACTAAAAAATTGACAAAGTTGAATAATCCCCTTAAAAATCACCGATTTGAATACTTTACGCATTAATAAAACCTTTTCACGCACCCAAAGTACCTCTTCACTCACTTCTTGTTTTTTTACAAAAAGTTTGAAAATAGTTTTACCATATAATTACACGAAACACCTAAAACTAAAACGATGGTTCACAAAACAGCTCTTTCCCTAATAATGATACTATTTTCGAACGGTGTAATCAAGGCACAAGAGGTATCAAAAAATGTATCAAAAGTCGATTATGCCTCATTTCTTAAGCTAACAGAAGAACTGTCTGCATATAGAGCATCCCGCATGATTGATATCGAAACCTTCAATCAGTTTTGCAGAGAACCCAACACTATTATTTTAGATACTAGGTCAAAAAAGGCGTTTGACGAAATTCACGTCAAAGGAGCAATACATCTAAACTTTTCTGATTTTACAAGTACGGCATTAGCCAAAATCATTCCGGATAAAACTACTCGTATACTTATCTACTGCAACAATAATTTTGAAAGTTCGAGGAATGCTTTAACGAATAAAATGTTGCCTTTAGCCCTAAACATACCAACCTTCATCAATCTATATGGTTATGGATATGATAATATTTATGAACTCAAAGGTTATTTGGGCGAAGAAGATGACCGGGTTCAATTTGAAACAAAATAGCAGGAATCAAAATACAATCTAATGAAAGCGTATATCAAAAAGAGGTTAAAAAAAACGATTGTTATATTACTACTACTGTTTATCGCTATGTTCGTTTTTAGGCTCATCTACGGATATCAAACTCACAGCGAGCCTATTCTCTCTAACAGTTATAATCAAGCGGCGGATATTTCATCAGGTATTCGCAAAAACTATGCTTCTAAGAAGTATGAAATGAACTCGGGAGTTACCCCTGTAAGGGTAGATCAGAAATACGAAAAAATAGCAAACATTAATACCCTTTCTACCGAATTTGCAGCTGAAGAAAAACAAATTCGAACTCAGGTCAAAGATTATGAAGGTTTGATTCAATTTGAGAACAAAAGTGGAAATAACGGACAACGCAAATTGAATTTAATAATTGGTATTCCACCAGAAAATTTTGATTCCATTTACCACAGGCTTGTTCAAATCGGTAAAGTACAATCCAAACAAATTACCAAAACCGATAAAACCAATGAATACAAAGAACTAAATGCTCGAAAAGCTTCTTTGGAACAAATTCGAGAATCTTTAATCGAATTGAAATCTAATGGCGGAAGAATAGATGAGTATATACAACTTGAAAATCGCATTTTAGATATTGAACAACAATTACAGGGTCTGGGAGTTAGCTTGGGAAATTTTGATGATGAAAATGAGTTCTGTACGGTGAACCTGTCGCTTTCTGAGACTAAAGTCACCGAAATTGGAATCATACAACGTATCAAAGTGGCATTAGAATGGACTATTAAAAATTATTTAATGTTAATGGCAGCCTTGACATTTATGAGCTTGTTCGCTTATCTAGTGCTACTGTCTTTGGAAAAAATTAAAACGAAAATTTAAAAAAAAAGAATGATGAAAAGTATAAAACACATTTTAGCAACAGCGGTCATTATCTTAACACTGACAACAACCTATGGTTGTGAGTTCGCAATAAAAGAGAAACCCACACTCATTGCACAGGCTGTTCAACTGAAAAAAAATGAGGCCAACAACACAGTAAAAATTGCTCTTTTATTGGATACCAGCAATAGTATGGACGGACTCATTAATCAAGCAAAATCTCAGTTATGGGACATTGTAAATAAGTTTACCCATGCCAAGTGCGAAAACCAAACGAGACCTAAACTTCAAATTGCTTTGTATCAATATGGAAATGACAATCTTTCGTCGCAGGAGGGCTATATTCAGCAAGTACTCGGTTTTAGTGATGATTTAGATGAAATATCTGAGAAACTATTCTCATTATCCACCAACGGGGGAGAAGAGTATTGCGGGGCAGTTATTCAAACTTCGTTAAAGCAATTAGATTGGGGTAAAAACCCAGACCACCTCAAAATGATTTTTATTGCAGGTAACGAACCGTTCACACAAGGCAAACTGAATTATAAAGATGCTGTGGTAAACGCTAAAGAAAAAGATGTAGTTGTAAACACCATATTCTGTGGCAATTACGACCAAGGGATAAATACGGATTGGAAAAATGGAGCAATACTTACAGGAGGGGAATATATGGCGATCAATCATAATCGTAAGGTCGTGCATATAAAGACACCCTATGACAAAGTAATCATTGAACTAAATTCAAAACTAAATAAGACATATGTCTCTTATGGTTCTTTGGGAAGTTCTAAAATGCGCAAGCAAAAGGCTCAGGATACAAACGCTATGGAAATGGAAGAGAGTGTTGCTGTAAAAAGAGCGGTTAGCAAAAGTTCACACATGTATATGAACTCCTCTTGGGACTTGGTAGATGCCTCTGATGATAAAGATTTTGATATTTCAAAAATTAAGGAGGATGAGCTTCCTCAAGAATTACAAGGAAAGACGGTTGGTGTCATTATGGATTACATTGAAGAAAAGAAATCGGAACGTTCAAAAATTCAAAGTGAAATTCAAGAGTTAAATCGCAAGCGGGAAGCTTACATCACTGAAAATCAAAAAGAAGATGCTAAAGGTGAACTAGAAAATGCCATGCTAGAAGCCATCAAAAGACAAGCCAAAAGAAAAAATTACACTTGGTAGTAAACTACCTCAGGTTAAACCTAGAATGTATTTGTAAGCTAACAGCGTCAATATCTTTAGGCAAACCTCCAAGGCATTTAAAGCTCGATTATCGAGTGAACAACAACCAAAATACACAGAGCTTTCTCTGATTATAAATTGTTGAACGCAGTTGGTTGGTGTTTAGTTAAATGGGTCTATCAAAATTAATTTGATAGGCTCATTTTTATGCAGTGTA
>CALHCJ010000138.1 GCA_937936275.1 uncultured Flavobacteriaceae bacterium | reverse complement strand
ACCCCTGTCTTTCTTTTTTTAATATGATTTCTTGATCCATGTACTTGTCTTTGCTTCGATTTCGATTAGTTTACTGAATGTCTTTATCGTCTTTATTTCCTATGGAAAAACTATTGATATATCCAATAGGGTCTTTCGCATTATAGGTTGTGCCGTCGATAAAATCTGCCGTGGCAGGTTTGTACCCATCCGTATCAGGAATATCAGCTGCAGGAATCTGCCCTTCGGCAACTAGTAAGTCCGCCGCTTTTTTCCAGATATCCGGACGATAAATGTCTTTAATGGTTTCACCGTACCAAGCCGCTGTTTTTGCTTCAGGAATTTGCCCCCATCTGCGCATCTGGGTCAAGAACCAAATACCGTCAGAGTAGAAAGGATAGGTTGCATTGTACTTATAGAAAACATTGAAATCAGGCATCTCGCGCTTGTCGCCTTTTTCGAATTCGAAAGTTCCTGTCATGGAGTTTGCCAATACTTCTTCAGGAGCACCAACATATTGAGACATCGAGAGAATCTTTACTGCCTCTGCTCTATTTGTAGGCTCATCTAACCATTTTCCAGCACGTATCAAAGCTTTGGTAACCGCAATCGCCGTATTCGGATTGTCATCAACAAACTTCTTTGTCATCACGAAAACTTTCTCTGGATTATTTTTCCAGATATCATAATTCGTCGTTACGGGAACACCAATGCCTTTAAATACCGCTTGTTGGTTCCAAGGCTCACCTACACAATACCCGTAGATAGTTCCAGATTCCAAAGTAGCTGGCATTTGAGGTGGAGGTGTAACTGATAGTAAAACCTCAGCATCAATTTGTCCTTGAACATTATCAGCGGTGTACATACCCGGGTGAATTCCAGCTGCAGCTAACCAATAGCGTATTTCGTAGTTGTGTGTTGAAACGGGAAATACCATTCCCATTTTGAAAGGCTTACCGCTATTCTTATAATCAGTGATTACAGGTTTTAAGGCATCTGCTTTTATCGGATGAATCGGTTTGCCATCTTCTCCCTTGGGAACATTCGGTTTCATTTTTGACCAAACATCATTGGAAACTGTGATGCCGTTTCCATTTAAATCCATGGAAAAAGGAGTTACTAACTGTGCTTGTCTTCCGAAACCTGCCCCGGCCGCTATCGGCTGTCCGGCCAACATGTGCGAACCATCCAATTGTCCGTCAATCACTCGGTCCAATACATTCTTCCAATTAGACTGCGCTTCTACTGAAACAAAAAGTCCTTCATCTTCGAAGAATCCTTTTTCTTTGGCTATAGCCAAAGGCGCCATATCCGTCAATTTGATAAAACCGAAAGTGAGCTGTGGTTTCTCAATATCTAATTGTTTTGTTTTAGAAACAACTGCGTCCGTTACTGCTTGAGCAGTTTCTTTTTTTGCTTCCTTTCCTCCACAGGCTACCACTAGCAATGCTAATGATAGGAAGAAGGATGTTTTTAAAATTGATTTCATATTCAATGCGATTTATTTAGTTATAAATATTCTCAATAGATCAAAAATACGTACTAATACGTATTAATACGTATTTACAATACTTAATTTACTCCTGAATACGTATTTTTATGAGGATGGAATAAAGAGTTATCCGAAAATTGAGAATTGCGAAGAAAGAGATACTGAAATTGAAGAATTCCTAAAATTGTAATAAAGAAAAAAGGATGAATTACCAAGTACTATATAATAAGGTACACTTATAGACTAGAATGAAGTACGCGCTGTACTTCTTCTTCAAAAAAGGAAGGATGTTCGGCCACAACATTCCCGATAACGATAATACCCGGTTTAGAAATGTCAATATTGTTACTACAGGTATCTATAGTACCTAAGGTAGCAATGGTACAAGATTCGTTTTTAAGAGTTCCGTTTTGAATTACGGCAACAGGAATTTCTGAACCCCTATATTTACATACCTCATCAGTAATTTCTTGTAATTTTCGAACACCCATCAAAATAACCATTGTAGCAGACGACTGTGACGCATATTTCAAATCTTCCGAAAAAGAGCCATCCCTTTTGGTAGCAGTCATGACCCAAAAACTACTGCTTACACCACGACGTGTCATCGGTATTCCTTGACTAGCGGGAACAGATAATGCGCTCGATATTCCTGGTACTATCGACACAGGAATTCCAAAAGATTCTACATACTCGATTTCTTCATGGGCTCTTCCGAAGACAAAAGGGTCCCCTCCTTTTAGACGAACTACGTGTCCATATTTAAAGGCATTTTCCACAATTAGCATATTGATATCATCTTGTGTAAAGGAATGCTGACTACAACGTTTACCTACGTATATTTTCAATATGGAATCATTAACTTGTGAAAGCAGTTTCGTACTTACCAGAGCGTCATAAAGTATTACATCAGCCGATTGCAATACGCGTAAACCCCTAACAGTTATAAGGTCTTCACTTCCTGGTCCTGCCCCAACTAGACTTACTTTTGATTTCTTTCGCTGCTGCATTCTAACTTTATTTTTAGGTTTTGATTGTCAAATTCATAACAAGAGTACGTATTTTTTTTCATATAATTATATTAAAAATACGTATTTATACTTAATTTTGATTTTTTAAATCGAAGCACATGCAAACTATTATTGTCGTTGGAAACGGAATGGTGGGTTATAAATTCTGTGAGAAATTTGTAGCTCAGGCTGATACCACAAAATACAAGCTAATGGTTTTTGGCGAAGAACCACGGGTCGCCTATGACCGCGTTCACCTCAGTGAATTTTTTGAAGATGGTGATGCAGAGCGTTTAAGTTTGGCACCCAGAAGCTGGTATCGAGAGAATGCCATTGAACTCTACACCAACGAACGCGTTTCTGAAATAAATAGAACCGCTAAAACAATTTCGACCTCAAAAGACAGAACTTTTTCGTTTGACCATTTGGTATTGGCTACGGGATCCGTTCCTTTTGTACCACCCATACGTGGCGTGGAAAAGAAAGGTGTTTTTGTATACCGCACCATTGAGGATTTGGAGGAGACTTTAGCCTATGCAGACACCGTCAAAGGTGGCAAAGCTGCTATTCTTGGTGGCGGACTTTTAGGCTT
>CALHCJ010000137.1 GCA_937936275.1 uncultured Flavobacteriaceae bacterium | reverse complement strand
TGAACTCTATGTCTCTTTTGTCTCCATCTTTTTTCAGTTCGACATCATAAAAAACTCCTTTTGTATGATGATCAACCTTCTCAATTTCCACGATTTTAGAATCAGAATAATCCGCCTCTAAAATTTTTAGAATTGCATCAGGTAGTTTCTTTTTTTTAATGCTTTGCTCAGTTTCTATCCAATTCCCAGCCGGACTAAAATCAGCTCTGAAATGATCACCATCCTTTTTAAAATGTGATTCATAATTTCCATTCTTATCCTTTCGCCAATCTGGATCATTTTCATCAGGATACTTTACTTTGAAAGCCTTCTTCACAGCATCAGGAGTATTCCCTTTCTTATCTGATTCACAAGATGCAACCGTTAAACCAAATATTAAAATCAAAATGTATTTTACTGTTTTCATAGTTTTAAACTTCATCAAATTTAACTTGATTCCACTTGAAAATTTGACTCGAATCGCCTTAAAGTTAACTTATTTAACAGCATTTGTGTTACGATTTTTATCATCCGAGTCAATTCTTAAATCAAAATCTATTTACTTTTGAGGCACACTAAAGAGCACCTTTGCTCTTAAATGGGACAGAATAAAAAAGGAGAGTGCGTGGGGTACTCTCCTTTTTTAATTTAAAATCGTTCTGCTTTTGATAAATGTTTCAATACGGTGAAAAAAAGTAAGCTTTTTAAAATAGCAGTTATTTTCCTCTTTGTACTCGTGCTGAGTCTACTTTATACCCAGCTAAAAGCGAACGCATTTGTAGCATCATTTCTTGAGAGAAAAATTCCTCCTCATTTAACTTTAGCTTATGAAACCGCAGAAGTGAATTTATTTTCTGGTAGTATTGAGTTTTCAAAAATCAACTTAAAAATAAGAGATCGAGATTCAACCCTAAATCATACCTTAATTGACATAGAAAATATTGACTTACAAGGATTTAGCTATTCACAGTTTTTCTTTAACAATACCTTCGAAGCCAACGAGATCTATTTTAACGGTCCGAATGTAAAGTACTTTCCTTCAAAAACATTTCGCCAAGATTCGAGTAAGCCAAAAGGAGTTGTCAAATTGTTAAAAGATATTATTGTCGGAAAAATTGTTGTGAATAATGGTAATTTTCAGATGGGTCATAAAAGCAATGAAAGTAATCAACTAAGAGCTGACAATATAAACTTTAGCCTTACAAACGGTAGAACCGATCCTGAAATTATCAAGCAAAAAATACCACTATCTTACGATACTTACGATTTCTCTGCAGAACAGATTTTCTTCGATCTCGGTAAATTTGAAACTTTAAAAGCACAAAAGCTCAGAGTGACTGAAACGAATGCACAACTTGATACATTGACTTTACGATCTAAATACTCTAAAAAAAAACTTTCACAACTAATTGATACTGAACTTGATCATATTGATCTAACTATTCCCAAAAGTAAACTTCATAAAATCAATTTCGGATTCAAAAAAGATAGATTCTTTTTTTCATCCGAAATTGGAGAAATGAATTATCCAGTCTTGAAGTTATATAGAGATAAAGTGAAATTAGACGATAGAACTAGAAAAAAAATGTACAGTCAACTATTGCGTGAACTTCCTTTTGATCTCAAAATTGATAGCGTTTTTGTGAAAGATGCGACCCTAGCGTATGAAGAACAGACAACATATAAAACACCCGCTGGAAGAATTTTCTTCGATAATATCAATTTGACTGTAGAAAATCTTAGCAACTTCGAAACTACCGAAAAGCGTACTTTGGCAAAAATAAGGGGAAAATTGATGGGTGTCTCACCTATTACTCTAAGTTACGATTTTGACGTCAAAAACAGAGCTGAGAGCTTTAAGCTAAAAGCCACTCTCTTTAATATAAAGGGGAGTGATATTAATCCTTTTTTGCAACCAAATGCAAATGCCAAAGTAGAAGGCGATATTGATGAACTCTATCTTACCACCTCTGGAAATGCTGTTCAAGCATCTGGTCAAATGAAAATGAAATACAAAAACCTCAAATTTAAAATCTTAAGAAAAGACAGATTACGTATCAATAGGCTTTTATCAGCGATCGGAAACATCTTTACTAATGATGGTTCAGATACCGATGCTTTTGGCTATAGATATGGAACAATTGATGTTGAGCGAGATCCTACCAAATCATTTTTTAACTATGTTTGGATTTCCACTCAAGATGGTCTGTTAAGCACCATAGTTGGTAATGGTAAAAAGGAATAGTATTTTGAATTACTTCCAATGAAAAAAGACATAAAGAAAAGAAAAGTTTATAAAAAGAAACGATATGCAGTACCAATCACAATTCTTATAATTCTAATTATACTGCGACTTTTATTACCAACGATTGTGAAAGGCTATGTGAACGATGTTCTTTCTGATATTCCAGGATATTCAGGTGCCGTTACTGACATTGACATCTCATTAATTAGAGGTGCCTATGTTATTGATGAACTCTATCTTAACAGATTAGACGCAGGCTCGGAGGTTCCATATATAAAAATTGAAAAAACAGATATTTCTTTAGAATGGAAAGCCCTAATTAAAGGAGAGGTTGTTAGTGAGATTGTAATGACTAAACCCGTTTTCATCTATGTATTTGAAGATCAACTGACAGAAGACGAGGCTGAATTTGATGATTGGACCAAAGCACTTACTGACTTGGTACCCATTGCCATTAATAACTTGAAAATAATTGACGGAAAGGCTGCATTTGTTGAAATTACTGCTGATCCTACCATTGATTTAAATCTTCGTAATATTCATCTTGAAGCCAACAATCTCAGAAACGTGATATTAGAAGAACGCAATTTACCCTCTTACATTAAAGGTACAGCAGTTTCAATCGGAAATGGAGGTGTTAAGCTTGAAGGGCGTATGAATCTTGTAAAGCAAATTCCAGACATGGATGTTTCTTTTTCATTAGAAAATGCCGACGTTTCGGCAATTAACGATTTTACAAATCACTACGCAGGCATTGACTTTGCCGAAGGAAATTTCAACCTTTATAGCGAAATCGCAATTGCTGATGGTTTTTTAAAAGGTTATGTCAAGCCGCTTTTAGAGAATTCCAAACTCATAGAAAAAGATGATAAATTTTTCGAAAAACTTTGGGAGGGCTTCGTGGGGTTTTTCAAGTTTATTCTTAAAAATCAAAAGACAAATACTTTAGCAACCCGCATCCCCATAGAAGGTGATTTGAATCAAGTACAGACTAAAGTATGGCCTGCTATTTTCAATGTTTTTAAAAACGGATGGATACAAGGTTTCAAAGGTATTGTAGATGATGATATTGAATTTGAAGATGCTGAAAAAGAAGTTGACAAAACAAAAAATAATTCCAAAAAAAAATAGCATGAAGGCTCAACCCACACTCATTTGTATTCCCGATATAAGCGGTTTCACACAGTTCATGTCTGATATAGATTTTGAATTAACCTCTAAGGTTATTCCTTCGCTTTTAAATAATATAATTTATTCTAACGAAATCGGTCTCAAAGTATCAGAAATTGAAGGTGATGCAGTGCTGTTCTTTCGCCCAGGAGAATTGCCCCCATTTAAAGAGTTAGTGCGTCAGTGTCAATTTTTTTATACCGAGTTCTACAAACAACTAACATTTTTGAGAAAAAAATATAGCGACTCAGACGGAGCATCTAAAATTCCAAAGATTCTTGGTCTAAAAATAATTTTACATTACGGTCAAGAAGTGGGTTTAATGTCTGTTGGAAAAAACATTAAGCTTATCGGTGAAGATGTTATTGTTGCACATAAGTTTTTGAAAAATAATGTTTCTATAAACGAATACATCTTGATTTCAGACGACCTACTCTCTCAATATGATGTAGAAATAACCGGAGATGATTTTCACTGGGCAAATTTAAAAGAAGACAAAATTCAAATTGAACATATGGGAGATTTGAATTTTAGCTATATCAATCTGGCACCCCTGCTTTCTTAAATAGTGTTGTGTGCTGTATTGGCAAACGAGTCAACTTTGAAACTAAAGGGGTCAAGTAAACTCGACGCCTCTTCATATATTAACATAATTAATAACAAAATAAAAAAATGGAAAATAACAAAAAGACAGAATTTATTAAAGAACCCGAAAATGAAACAAAGCAGTTCATTTTTCAAAAAAACAAAATCACTAAAACGGGAGCCTTAATTATCATTGGATTTTTAGCACTAATAATAGGTGGCATTTATCTTTCAGGCATATTTTTAGAGCAATAAGCTACTTCCTCGTCTACTATCAATCTTTCCTTAACGCGAATGAAAATTATTTTAAGAAGTATCCTCCTGTTCATCATATCTACTTTTTTAGGAGCATGCGCCACCTACAAAGTTCAAATCAAAGATAAAGCGAACATTGAAAAAAGTACCTCACAAGAGGTCAATCACTCTTTTTTTATTGTTTCAGGAGTCGGCAACAGCGATGGCGTTAAAGATGAAAAAGTACTAAAGGTATTAGAATCTCATCTTGAAAAAGCTCCTATAACATCAACGCTATTATTTACGGGTGACAATATTTCAGAAGAGGGTAATGATTGGTCAAAAGATCAGAAGATACTCGATCGCCAAATTGTTGCCACCAAGAAATTCAAAGGGCAAACTATTTTTATGCCTGGCACTAATGAATGGCGAACTTTTGACACCAACAAAATTGAGCGTGTCGAAAATTATATAAAGGAAATCGAAAACGAAAATATTTCCTTTTACCCAAAAAATGTATGTCCGATTGAACATCAAGTTATCAATGAAAACCTCGACCTAATTTTAATAGATTCTAGATGGTTTATTTCTAATTGGTCACGGATCAAAGATATCAATAAGAAGTGCACAGACATTGTCACCCGAAGACGATTCTTAGAAGAGCTGGAGGGATACATCAACGACGGACAGGATAAAAACATAGTGATTGCTATGCATCATCCTATCTTTAGTAATGGTAAATATGCTGGCAAAGACACCTTCAAAAGTAATATGACACCGCTGCCAATTTTAGGTACTATCTTTAATTCAGTCAATGAGTTGGGCGCCTTTTCTCCAGATAAACTAAGTTCAAGACGATACAATTATCTACGCATACTCCTGAGTTCATACGCTCAATCATCTGATAGAATTACTGTAGTCTCTGGTCATGAAGAAAGTTTACAGTACCTCGTTGGAGGAAAAATCCATCAGATCATTTCTGGTTCTGTTAGTCGGAAAACAGGCACAAAACGCACAAAAGATCGTATAAACACGATTGGAGGTTCACTCAAATACGAGGGTATTTTTTCGTACGGAGAAAAAGGATTTGCTCGATTGGACTATTATAAAGACGGTTCTTCGCAAGTAACTTTTGTTAGTGAAAATGAGGAAGAATTCCATTTTCCAGTGCTCGAAAAATTAAAGAATGAGATTTCGTTTCAAGAAACAAATTTATCTATCAAAAAGACTAAGAAGGATGCTGTCTTAGATCGTAAACAATCGACCGACAGAACTGGCTTTTACCGATTTATGTGGGGTGATAGATATCGAAAGTACTTTGGAGAATCGGTAACTGCACCAGTAGCGATGCTTGATACTTTGTATGGAGGTTTAAAAGTAACCAAAAAAGGTGGTGGTCATCAATCGTATTCTATTCGACTAGAAGATAAAAACGGTAAAGAATACTCCATGCGATCTTTACGTAAGAATGCTCTGAAATTTTTAAAATTTAAAATTCCCGGAGTAGCTTATACAGAAGATGATTATGACGACACCTTCACTGAGAATATAATTTCAGATTTTTTCACTACTGCACATCCCTACATGCAACTGGTTGTCAATCCATTAGCACGCGCAGTGAACGTAAACCATTCGAGTCCTTCCTTATTTTATGTTCCGAAGCAAAAAGCTTTAAGGGAGCTTAATTCTGAATTCGGAAATGAATTGTATTTCATTGAAGAACGTCCTTCCGACGAGCAAATGAACTTCAAAGGTTATAAAAGAACGATTGATGAACCTGGTAAAATAAATGAGTTCGAAAGCACCACAGATATGCTAGAGAAAATCACTAGCGATGAGTCATACACCATCAATCAAAGAGATTTTATCAGAGCTCGATTGTTCGATATGCTTCTTGGAGATTGGGATCGGCATCAAGATCAATGGCGTTGGGTCGAATACGAAAAAAAAGACGGCGATAAAGAATTTTTACCCGTACCAAGAGATCGCGATAATGCTTTTCCAAAATTTGACGGTTTCGCTATGAAACCTATAAAATGGTTTTTACCTACCGCCAGAATGTGGCAATCTTACGGGCCAACAATTAAAAGCGTAAAATGGTTAAATGCCTCAGGAAATAAACTTGATCGCGTACTGCTCAATAAATTCGATACTAAAACTTGGATAGCGGAAGCTAAATTTATTCAACAAAATCTAACAGCATCGAAAGTAAAACAGGCCTTCAAAAATTTGCCTAAAGAAGTTCAAGATCAGACCAGTTCAAATATTGAACAAAATCTTCTCAAACGCCTTTCTAAACTTGATCACTATGCAAAAGCTTACAGTAAGTACCTAAATGAAATAATTGTATTACATGGCACAGAAAAAGACGATCATGTTCTCATCACACCATTGCCTAACGGAAAAACTAAAGTAGTTCTTAAGCGTTTACTTAGTAACAAGATCAACGAGAAAATGTATGAGCGTATTTTTGACGCCAGAGAAACCAAAGAAATTATAATCTATGGGTTGGGAGATGATGATATTTTTGAAGTACACGGCGATAATAGAAATCAGATAAAAATCCGACTTATTGGCGGCTATGGCGAGGACGTTTATAAAATTTCAGACAAGAGAAATATTAAAGTTTATGATTGGGAACATGAGAAGATAAGCTTCTCAGGTGAGACACCGAGTAATAGCTTGACTAATATTTACAAGACAAACACATTCCACTGGCGTTTTTTTGAACCAAATACCAACATCTTTACGCCCAATCTTGGCTTTCGCACTGATGACGGATTCTTTTTAGGGTTCAAGAATACCTTCACCGATAAGCGATTCAATGAAGCTAAATTCAATCAAAAGCATAGTCTTGCAGCTAACTATTATTTTAGGTTTAAAGCAATTGAGGCGAATTACGAAGGTATTTTCACCAGTCTCATCCCTAAATGGAACTTTGAAGTAAATGGATACTTTACGAACGATCGTTTTTCAACTAACTTTTTTGGTTTAGGTAATAACTCCATTAACCAAGAAGATCAATTAGGCAGAAATTTTTACCGTTCCAGAATGCAGATGGCACGATT
>CALHCJ010000136.1 GCA_937936275.1 uncultured Flavobacteriaceae bacterium | reverse complement strand
GATTCAGGGTTGTAATTAAGATCTAACTCTAATGCTTGTAAAGAATCTTTTTCTGTCTCGGTAATATATTCATACCGCTCTAATTGACGAAGTACTAAGTTTCTTTTATTTTGTGTTCTCTCTGGTCTGCGTAAAGGATTATAGAGTGAAGAATTTTGTAACATCCCAACGAGCATTGAAGATTCTTCTATTTTCAGTTGTTTAGGTTCTTTACCAAAGTAGATTCTTGAAGCTGACCGAATACCATCGGCATTATTACCAAAATCATAAATATTTAAATACATTTTTATGATTTCTTCTTTGGTATATCTGCGCTCTAATTGAGTGGAGATAACGTATTCCTTTGCCTTTTGCTTTATTCGTTCAATAGGATTTCTAGACTTCGTACCTACATAAATCTGACCCGCTAATTGCTGTGTTATCGTGCTTCCGCCACCACGACTCCCCAAATAAAATAATGCTCTTAAAGTTCCAAACCAATCAATACCCGAATGTTCGTAAAAGCGAATATCTTCGCTAGCAACTAGTGCATCAATTAAATTTTGAGGTAAATCATCATACGAAATCGGAGTACGATTATCATCTAAATAAAACTTACCCAATAACTCATCGTCCGAAGAAATAATTTGTGAAGCCAAATTAGTCTGTGGATTTTCTAATGCCTCATAACTAGGCAAGGGTCCTAACCAACCCCAAGATGCAGATAAAAATAATAAGGCGACACTTAAAACGCCTATTCCAAATAAAATCCAAAACCATTTTACGAATTTGAAATAAGAGGGTTTCCCTTTCTTCTTTACGGCTTTTGCCATATGCTTAATTGTTACTTTTTATAATTTCAAAACCAACATCTGTTATGCCTTCTAAATTGATCACACCGTTTACACTTCCATTTTTTCGCATGGCATGTGAAATACGTAAAGTATATACGCCTGAAGAAGGAAAAACGATGTTCTCTTTATACCATAACTTATTTTCTTTAATACTACCATAGCCTTTACCCAACCAAGTTCCATCAGGCAATGCCATCTCATACTCTAGTGTATCAGTAACGGTTTCGCCGCTTGGAAAATTAAGTTCTGTGATCAAAAAAAGGTTGTTGTATTGAAAAGAATTGTCATTGCGTACGTTAATAAACATATCGTGCTGTTGTGTAGTGTCCATTTCAGAAAAAGTAAACGTGAACGTAGAGTCCTTACTCCAAGAACCATTTTCTGTGGCCTGAAAATTCGTTTTAATCAGGGTCTCACCGCATGAAACCGTAAAAACAAAGAGGATTAAAATAAAGAGGCTTCTAAGCATTTTTAGGACGTCTTTTAGAACGATTGGTATTTTTAGAGTTGTGCTGCTGCTTTCCCTGATTCTTGTTTTTATGGTTGTTGCTATTGTTTTTATTGCTTTGGGTTCGGTTTTGATTATTGTTTCTTCTCTTCTTGTTGCGATTTCGGCTATTCTTACTTCTTTTCGGCTTATCAAAACGGGTTAGACTGTCTTGACCTACTACGTTTTCGAATACTACCCGTTCTTCAATTTCAACCAAATTCTCTACAGCGTATTCTTCTAAACTAGCTACTTTCTCTTTCTTTTTGTTTTTTTCCAAAATTTCCTTCACTTGGTCTGCCGATAGTACGTGCCAATTTGAAGGATCTTCTTTATATGAAAACCATAAGGTAGCCTTAAAAATATCAGTTTTCTGACAGAAAGCTAAGCCTTTTTCGGTGAAAAGTTTGGTGTCTTGAGCTGGAAAATCTTTCAAAGCGTCTAAATAGACATCCAACTCATAATTTAAACAACATTTTAACTTTCCACATTGCCCTGCCAATTTTTGAGGGTTTAGTGATAGTTGTTGGTATCGAGCCGCAGATGTACTTACTGATCTAAAATCTGTTAACCAAGTGGAACAGCACAGTTCTCTTCCACAAGAACCTATTCCGCCCAAACGCTGAGCCTCTTGACGATAACCAATTTGACGCATTTCAATGCGAATACCAAATGCTTTCGCCATATCTTTAATCAATTGACGGAAGTCTACTCTCTCTTCAGCAGTATAATAAAACGTTGCTTTTGAGCCATCACCTTGAAATTCGACATCAGATATCTTCATTTGAAGCTTTAAAATGATGGCAATCTCTCGAGCGCGTTTCTTTATTTCGTCTTCTCGATCGCGGCACTTTTGCCACATATCAATATCTTTCTGAGATGCCTTGCGATAGGCTTTTGGAAGTTCTTGGTCATTAAAATCGACCTTTTTACGCTTCATCTGTACTTTTACCAATTCTCCCGTTAGAGTTACCATGCCAATATCATGACCAGAAGAAGCTTGTGTAGCTACAATATCGCCAATAGACAACGATAGATTTTCAGTATTACGAAAAAATTCTTTTCTACTATTTTTAAAACGGACCTCGATACAATCAAATGGTCTTTCTCCATTAGGCAAAGACATGTTTGAAAGCCAATCAAAAACCGTCAATTTATTACAACCGTCGGTACCACAGGTGCCATTATTTTTGCATCCACGTGGTTGTCCGTCCTTTCCAGTCGAACAACTGCTACAACCCATATTTTATATGTTGGTTTGGTAAAACTCGAACGATTTTAACCAAAAAAGATTCATACTAAACTTAAAAGTAAAGATAGTATAATTTGTGGTGGAAAGAAATTTTTAGTGCTAGTTGGTAGTTTGCAGTTTCAATGAGCTTACACCAAACATCTCCTAAATTTCCCGCCAGATTTTTTGAAATTGATATTTGCTAAGGTCATAAAAAATAAGCCCTTATTGATACGGGGTAATTTGTCTTACTTTTTATACTTCAAGACTTCCGACCTACCCTTCTTAAAAATCTTATTACTTACCTCTTTACCTCGTCGTAAAGCTTTTTGTTTCTCGTAAGGTAAATTATACACTTCTTGACATTCGGTAGAGCAACAATTATCCATCTTTTGCGCACATTCTCGACATTGAATAAATAATAAATGACAGGCTTCGTTTGCACAGTTTTCATGCACATCGCAAGGTTGTCCACATTGATGACAATTCGAAATAATGTCGTCAGAAATACGTTCACCACGACGATGGTCAAAAACAAAATTCTTGCCTCTGAATTTATTCTCAAGCTTTTTTTGCTCTACTTGTCTGGCATATTCTATAATTCCGCCTTCAAGCTGATACACTTGTTTAAAACCTTTGTGTTTATAGTAAGCACTAGCCTTTTCACAGCGAATTCCACCCGTGCAGTACATTACCAGTTTTTTATCTTCCTTGTAATCGGCGAGATCTTTTTCGATAATATCAAGTGAATCACGAAAAGTATCTACATCAGGGGTTATCGCATTCTTAAAATGACCTATTTCACTTTCGTAGTGATTTCGCATATCAACTAGAACGGTATCTGGGTCTTCAATGAGGTCGTTAAATTCTTCGGCGCTCACATGAATTCCTTTATCGGTCACGTCAAAAGTTTGGTCGTTCAATCCATCAGCAACGATTTTACGTCGCACTTTTACCTTTAATTTTAGAAAAGACAAATTATCTTGTTCTATGGCAATATTTAATCGAACATCTTTCAAAAAAGAGATGCTATCTAAATGTTTTTTGAATACTTCGAAATTTTCTGCAGGAACAGACAATTGCGCGTTAATACCTTCATTAGCAACGTAAATACGGCCCAAAACATCAAGTTCATTCCAATGAATAAAAAGGTGGTTTCTAAAAATAGAAGGATTTCCAATGTGTGCATATGTGTAGAAAGAGATCGTAAGACGTTCTTGTCCAGCTTCTTCAATTAGTGCCGCTCTTTCTTTTGCACTTAAGGTATTGTACAGTTGCATGCTATACCAACAGTTTAAGTTAAAGATTAAATCGAGCTACAAAAATAAGAATAATAAAAAAGAGCCCCGAAAACTCGAGACTCTTTATCGGCCTTTCCATTTTTTCTTCTTCATAGCAGTTTCAAAGAAAATTGAAAAGGAAAAGGCCACCGTTGCCTATTGCCGTTCAAAACAATAGTAATAATTTGAGTTAGTTTTACTTTTTTGATTAAGATGTTGTAATTCTAAAAAGGTTGCGTAGCTCATTGTTATATGCAAAAAGAAATAGTAATTTAGCCTTCCGATTAAAACGAGAAAACTATGAGTTCTGAGAAAGATGCCAAACTAAAAGCACTAAAATTAACCCTTGATAAGCTAGACAAAACCTACGGAAAAGGTGCTGTTATGAAAATGGGGGATAGTGTCATTGAAGATGTTGAAGTTATTCCATCAGGTTCTTTGGGTCTTGATATAGCTTTAGGTGTTGGTGGATATCCTCGTGGAAGAGTAATTGAAATATACGGCCCAGAATCTTCGGGTAAAACTACCCTAACCTTACATGCAATCGCAGAAGCTCAAAAACAAGGTGGTATTGCTGCGTTTATTGATGCTGAACATGCTTTCGATCGATTTTATGCAGAAAAGCTAGGTGTAGATATTGATAACCTCATTATTTCTCAGCCAGATAATGGAGAGCAAGGTTTAGAAATTGCCGACAACTTAATTCGTTCTGGTGCTATTGATATTGTAGTTATTGATTCCGTTGCCGCTTTAACTCCTAAGAGTGAAATAGAGGGAGAAATGGGAGACTCAAAAATGGGTCTTCATGCGCGTTTAATGTCTCAAGCTTTAAGAAAATTAACAGGCTCCATTAGCAAAACTCATTGCACCGTTATTTTTATTAATCAGCTGAGAGAAAAGATTGGTGTGATGTTCGGCAACCCTGAGACCACCACGGGAGGTAATGCACTTAAATTTTATGCTTCTGTACGTTTGGACATCCGTAGATCAACTCAAATCAAAAATACCGATGGTGCAGTGCAAGGAAACAAGACTCGTGTCAAAGTAGTTAAAAACAAAGTAGCCCCACCGTTCAGAACTACAGAATTCGATATCATGTATGGAGAAGGAATCTCCAAAGTAGGTGAGGTAATTGACTTGGGTGTAGAATACGAAATTATTAAGAAAAGTGGATCATGGTTTAGCTACGGTGACACAAAATTAGGACAAGGGCGTGACGCAGTGAAAGGACTTCTATTAGACAATCCTGAACTTTTTGAAGAGTTAGATGGTAAAATACGGGAAGCCATTAACGCAGTGAAATAAGCTATACATTTCTACATTTTTTTCTTTTACGCAACCTTTAGGTATTCTTTACATCTTAAGAACAAAATTGATTGCTAATGAAAAAGTCCATTTTTATGTCTTTGGTATTAGCCGCAATGCTAACGCTAAGCTCGTGTACAAAGGACGATGAACCGAACTTTCATTTTGTTCCATTACAAATACAAAATGCAAGTCTTCCTGATACGTTTCGTTTGAACGAAACCTATCAAATCGAAGTTACTTATACCATCCCTGATGGATGTACTGGTTTCAGTGGTTTCGATGTGACTTCAAGTAATACGACCACACGAAACGTAGTCGTTATTGGTTCTACACGAACAGATCAAGACGCATGTACACAAGCTACCCAAGAAGCAACAGGTACCTTTAACTTCAGAGTAGTTTATGATGAAACTTATCTTTTTCGATTTTGGCAAGGCGAAGATGAAGAAGGCAATCAACAATATTTAGAAATAGAAGTTCCTGTTATGTAAAACAGAAAACTCTATTTATAACCTAACCAACGTTTTTTTGAGTCTGGAACAACTCATAGCCTATTGTAAAAAGGGAGACCGAAAGGCACAAGCTCAACTGTATAGAAAATACGTATCTATATTGTTTGGGATTTGTCTTAAGTATTCGCGCAATAAAACAGAAGCTGAAGATAACCTGCACGACAGTTTTATGACCATTTTTGATAAAATTGGGCAATACAGTGGTAAAGGTTCTTTTGAAGGTTGGATGAAACGTATTACGGTAAATACAGTTTTGCAGAAATATAGAAAAGAAGAATATTTAAACGTAGTTTCAGAAAATACACAAGAAGAAATAGAGGTAGACTCAGCTTTTGCTGATATTAACCTTCAAACACTTCTACAATTTATTCAAGAGCTACCCAATAAATATCGATTGACTTTTAACTTGTATGTTTTAGATGGATATTCGCACAAAGAAATAAGTGAAAAACTAGGAACATCTACCGGAACATCAAAATCAAATCTCGCTCGCGCCAGAATGATTTTAAAAGAAAAAATCGAAACAGAACAGAATAAAGCCATCATCGGATTCATTTTAGTTTTTATGCAAAACGTAATGTAAGCCATGAAAAAAAACATCAAAATAAGAATGCCTAAGACATCATACGATGGGTAAAAAGAATTTAGACAAATTGTTTCAGGAGAAATTTAAAAACTTCTCAGAACTGCCAGATGAGAGCCTATGGCAATCTATTGAAACATCATTAGACCAAAAGAAAAAATCTCGTAAAGCAGTGCCACTTTGGTGGAAACTAGGAGGTATAGCAGCTATTTTAGCGGTAGGCTTTTTTCTGTGGAATCCTTTCGATGACCTATCATCAAAAAATCCTGTGGTAACAGATACTAATGAGAAGATAGAAGCTCCATCTGAACAAAATAGTCCAAAGGAGAAGGATAAAGAACAAATTCTTGACCTTCCATCTTCGAAAGAGACACAAATTGTAAGTCAAGAAGATAATTTCAAAGATGATGGTTCTATAGATGTTGTTGTAAATAACGCCAACATTGATAAGACCTTTGATTCAAAATCTGATTCTTCTAAAAATTCTTCTGATAAAATTTTAACTCCTGCTAATGAGCGCCGCATAATTGGCAATAATAAGAAAACAGAAATTGGAAACAGCAAAGAACAAATAACAGCTAATAACAGAGATGATGCTTTCTCTAAAGCTAATGTTGGCACTGTTAAGGAAGCAGTTGTTGTAAATGGTAAGAGAAGGGTTTCGGCTGCGAAAGAAGGCAATCAAAACAATGTTGAAACGATCGGCCTAAAAGAAACCAATGAAAGCGAGGCTACAGTTCAAACTTCTGGAGAAAAACTGCCGGAGGAAAGAGAAAATCCAAAGAAAAAATCAATTTTCGATGAGATTGCTGCGCAACAAGAAGAAGACCTTCTTGCAGAAAATGCGGGAAGTAAATGGTCGGCAGGCCCTAGTGTTGCGCCGGTCTATTTTGATGCCATGGGACAAGGTTCACCAGTACACTCTATTTTTGTGCCTAATTCGAAGTCCGGCGATGTAAATCTTAGTTATGGATTAACGGTGGCCTATGAAGTAAGCAAGAAACTAAGCATTCGATCAGGAGTACATAAAGTAGATTACGGTTATAACACAGATGACATTCAATTTTCATCATCACTAAATGCAGCTTCAAACTCTCAGATTGATAATGTAGATTACGCAGTAACTGCCAGAAATCTCGTGGTAAGCAGTAAAACAACTGGAGAAGTGGTAGCGTTAAATCAAAACCCATTTTTAGATACTTCTTCTGAAATTTCTGCAGCCACAACTTCTCGTGATGGTACTATGGAACAACAATTTGGATATGTTGAAGTGCCTGTAGAATTAAATTACACTCTGATCGATAAAAAATTTGGTGTGAGTTTAATCGGAGGAGTGAGTTCATTATTTTTAGTTGATAATTCTATTCAGTTGACTTCTGGTGAGCTTACCACCGAAGTTGGAGAGGCGAACAACGTGAATAATGTAAATTTCAGCACCAACGTTGGTTTTGGCATTAATTACAAGTTCACTCCCAAAGTGAAATTAAACATTGAGCCTATGTTCAAATACCAATTAAATACATTTTCTCAAACCGAGGGTACTTTTCAACCTTTCTCTGTAGGTGTGTATAGTGGTTTGAGCTTCAAATTTTAATCTGAATGTAGTTTGGATTCTGACGTCAAATTAAAACAGCTGGCACCTTAAGAATTAGACGTTTTGACAAGTTTAGCGCATGATTGGCCAGTTATCCATTCCTAAGCAAAGTAATTTAATGCCCTGTTTTCCTATAGGCTGTTTATTTTTTTATTCAATTCAGCTAAAATCACTTCGCGCACTTCTTCCCGAAGTGTTAATTTATCTTCTTCAGATAAAATACCGGTTTCAAAAAAGGAATGCACTTTCGCCCTTAACCTACCTGGTCCTCCACTTAAAAACGTAAACGAAAAACGTTTTTTACTATCATAAAAAGTCATTGGTACTACCGGTATTTTATGCGCAATAGCCATTTTAAAAGCGCCATCTTTAAAAGTATCAAGTACA
>CALHCJ010000135.1 GCA_937936275.1 uncultured Flavobacteriaceae bacterium | reverse complement strand
ATTGGCTGCTCTTTTCTGCATTTCAGGATTCGAACGTTGTACCGCATTCAATTCGATTGCCGAGCTGAATTCACCCGTATCGGCACTCGATACGGCTGCACCGCCCATTCCGATGCGGTAGTTGTCACCGCCTAGAATGACTATTTTATCCCCTGTTTCGGGAGTGTCTTTCAAGGCTTGGTCTGCTTTTCCATAGCCGATACCACCCGCTTGCATGATGACTTTGTCGTAAGCTACACGTCTATCTTCTTCGGCATGTTCAAAGGTCAATACAGAACCAGCGATTAAAGGTTGTCCGAATTTGTTTCCAAAGTCCGATGCTCCGTTCGATGCTTTGATCAAAATATCCATGGGGGTTTGGTAGAGCCATTTTCTTGCTGGCATTCCGTTTTCCCATGGACGCTCAGCTTCAAGTCTTGAATAAGCGGTCATATACACCGCTGTACCTGCCAAGGGCAAAGAACCTTTACCACCCGCAAGTCGGTCTCTTATTTCGCCTCCTGAACCTGTTGCAGCACCATTGAAAGGTTCTACGGTGGTAGGAAAGTTGTGTGTTTCTGCTTTTAAAGAAATCACGGAATCAAATTCTTCCTCTTGATAGAAATCAGGTTTATCTGCCGTTTTTGGGGCAAATTGAACCACAGTCGGACCTTTAACAAAAGCCACATTGTCTTTATATGCAGAAACGATATCGTTGGGATGTTGTTTCGAAGTCTCTTTAATCAACTTAAACAAAGAAGTTGGTTTTTCTTTGCCATCGATGACAAAGGTGCCGTTAAAAATTTTGTGGCGGCAGTGTTCAGAGTTGACTTGACTAAAACCAAAGACTTCAGAATCGGTTAGTTTGCGGCCCATCTTAGTCGAAAGATCATTCAAATATGCCACTTCTTCATCATTCAGTGCCAAGCCTTCTTGTTGGTTGTAGGCGGCGATATCATCAATGTCTAAAATGGACTCTGGCTTTACATCAATGGTATAGATGTCTTGAGTGAGCGTATTATATTTCTGAGAAATCATGGGGTCAAAATCGCTAAAGGATTCGTCGACGCTTTGAAACTCCTCAATACGTAAAATACCAGAAATGCCCATGTTTTGAGTAATTTCTGTAGCATTGGTACTCCATGGGGTAATCATGGCAGCGCGTGGGCCAATAAAAAAGGCGTCAAGAGACGCCGCGTTGATTTGAGGTAGATTGCCGAACAACCATGTTAATTTTTTAGTGTCTTCCTGAGAAAGTTCTTGAGAAGTTTGTACTGCAAAAACTTTGTTACTTAGCTCCCCGAAAAAGTGAATCATTGACCGTATGATTAATATGGATTAAGAAAGTGCAAAGTTATATTTTACTTGTGTTTAATCGATATTAAATACAAGTATTTTTATGCAAAAAGTTAACAGTTTTAGATCGAAGATGTTGATAAAGTAAAAATGTGACTTTTTCCCCTTTTGTAAAAAATGTGAATGGTTTCTAGTATTGTTTTGTGCGACCATACCATAGCACTCATAACAAGGTCATGAATTCCTTTTTGACTTAATGTTGAGGGTACAAAGCGATACACAAAAGTTAGAGCATTACAATATCGACTGTTATTTTTCTTTTCTCTTACCTAAAGAAATCTTGTAATCATCAATGTTTCCTTTGACCTTTATATTGAGGTACTTTGTCTTTTTCTCAGGATCTACCTCCACAAACTCATCTTCTTGCTCAGCATTCGTAATGGTATCCTTCTTTTTACCTACTAATTTTCTCCAAGCTGCTTTTTTAACGATTTGCCACGGAATACTGACATAATAATCGATATTTTGATGGTTATCATGCGTGCCAGACAGTTCCATATGGCCTAAAGTAGACTCGATAGTCATCGCTGGAATGGTAATCTTCCCTTTCTCTACATTTAAGCTATTTTGCAAACTGTCAAACCGAATGTTTTGCAGGTTTTTATCGCCCATATAATCTGAAAGTGCCAGCATTGGGTCGTAATTTTTTAATCTTCCATTTAATACTTGTACGTCGATTTCTAAATTAGATTGGTCTAGATCTGGCACCATATCGGGGTAAACCCTAATCTTGCCTGTAATTCTTGAGGTGAGTTGACCGTGTAAATTTTCTGAAACAAGATGGTCTTGCCCAAAATTTTCGAATTTGAATAGCAATTTATCCAAATCCACATTATTCAAGACTAAATCTGGCTGCATGTAGATATGTTTTGGATCGCTACCATTGAAATACCCACTGAGTTGTACATTTCCTCCCGCAGCATTCATGTGTAACGTATCGATATATATGTAATGGTTGGGCGTTGTTCTTAAATCTGCTTTAATATTTTGAAGATCAATTTTATGATACATAAAGTGAGCGATATCGGCCTTAAACCGCATATCGGTAAATGGCAATTCATATACATTGAAGGCATCTGCATGTTCTTTTACATCTTCCGTTTTTGAGGCAACCACCGCTGTAGTTTTAGGCGTACTTAAATCGAATTTGAAAAGGGCATCAAAGTCGATATAGTTGGCCTTTACCGCTAAATAATTATCTCTTTTCTTGATTTGCGCATCTTCTCCTAAATAATAGTTTAAATCGAAATTAAAATTGGTGCTTCCTATTTCCCCATGAAAGTCTTTAATGGCCAGATGTTGATCTTCGTAATGTATGTTTCCTCTAAAATTG
>CALHCJ010000134.1 GCA_937936275.1 uncultured Flavobacteriaceae bacterium | reverse complement strand
CAGTTCGTGTATCTTCATAATTAAAATTATCAATCAATATTCTGTAAACTCCTTCAGATTCTAAAATTTCTTCAATTTCCTTTAAACTACGAGCTTCCACAATTATTTTTAAATCGCGAGTGGTTTCTTTCAAGTACGCTTTTGTTTTGTTAATTGCTTTTGTAATTCCGCCTGCAAAATCGATATGGTTGTCTTTTAACATAATCATATCATATAAGGCAAAACGATGGTTCTCTCCTCCCCCAATTTTAACCGCCCATTTCTCTAGAGCCCGTATTCCTGGGGTAGTCTTTCGGGTATCCAAAATTTTAGTGCCCGTGCCTTCTAACAAATCAACAAACGATTTTGTTTTTGTCGCGATGGCGCTCATACGTTGCATGGCATTCAATACTAAACGTTCCGCTTTTAGAATACTTTGAGAACTTCCAGTAACATAAAAGGCTATATCTCCATATTTTACGGGCGATCCATCTTTCAGAAGGACTTCCACTTTCATATTCGGATCAACATGGGCAAATACTTGCTTCGCAAAGTCAATTCCTGCAATAGTTCCCTCATCCTTTACCAACAACTTTGCTTTTCCGGTCGCGGTTTTAGGAATGCAAGACAATGAACTGTGATCACCATCACCTACATCTTCTCGAATTGCATTGGCTATGATACCATCTATTTCTTTTTGGAATTGTTCTTTTGAAATCATGTGCTTTTCTGGCTTTATGCTAAATTAAGAAAAACAAAATCCAATTCAGAAATTCCTTTACTTTTGCCGTATGACCATTAAACTTCTTGCCATAGGTAAAACAGATAGTAAGCCACTTCAGCAATTAATTTCGGAATATGAAAAAAGGCTGAAACATTACGTAAAATTTGAATTAGAGATTATTGCTGACATCAAGAATGCCAAAAACCTTTCAGAAACCCAGCAGAAAGAAAAAGAAGGTGAGCTAATTTTGAAAAAATTACATGCTACTGATATTTTAATTTTACTCGATGAGAACGGTAATCAATTGACTTCCGTTGACTTCTCAACGTATCTGCAAAAAAAGATGAACTCGGGAATCAAACAACTCGTTTTTGTCATTGGTGGTCCTTATGGATTTAGTAGCACTGTTTATCAAAAAGCTCAAGGAAAAGTTAGCCTATCAAAAATGACTTTTTCGCATCAAATGGTTCGACTCTTTGTGGTTGAACAGTTATATCGAGCTTTTACAATTCTGAAAAACGAACCCTATCATCACAGATAGCAAAAAGTCAAAAATGCAAGGACCAAATATCAAGGGAAAAGAAATCAACTTTGTAACTTAATAAAGCACTCTAAACTTAATTGTGTTTTCAATCTTTTTGAGGGCTTTAATCACATCTTTATTGTACTCTTTGTCTAAATCAGTAATCACATAACCCACCTCATTGTCTGTAGATAGGTATTGACCAGAGATATTCATTTCATACTTTGCCAACACCTCATTGATTTTAGCCATGATACCGGGTACATTCTTATGAATATGCAAAAAACGATGCGCTTTGTTCTGTTTCGGTAATCGAATATTGGGGAAATTTACCGCATCAACGGTGCTACCAGCATTAACATATTCCATAATTTTATTCGGTACGAAATCAGCAATATTACGTTGTGCTTCTTGTGTACTTCCACCAACATGAGGTGTTAGTATTACATTATCTAAGCCCTGTAATTCAGTAATAAAATCACCATTACTTCTTGGCTCTTCGGGGTAAACGTCTATAGCAGCTCCCCCTAGCTTACCAGACTTTAAAGCAGTCGCCAAAGCAGCAATATCAACAACGAAACCTCTAGCAAGATTAATCAACATTGCTCCAGTTTTCATTTGATTAATTTCGCGCTCTCCGATAAAGTTTTTATTGGCCTTGTTGTCATCAATATGGAGTGTTACCACGTCAGAAACACTAAGCAAATCTTCTAAAGTGTTACATTTAACCGCATTTCCTAAAGCAAGTTTATCATCGACGTCATAATAGTAAACACGCATACCGATAGCTTCTGCCAAAACTGATAATTGCTTACCGATATTACCATAACCAACAATTCCTAAATTTTTCCCACGTACTTCTCTCGAACCAACGGCAGTCTTTTGCCATTGACCTTTGTGAATCTCAGTGCTTCTTGGAAAAACGCTTCGCATCAACATAATAATTTCTCCAATAGCTAATTCTACAACGGATCGCGTGTTGCTATACGGCGCATTGAATACCACCACACCATTACGTTTACAGTGATCTAGATCTATTTGGGTAGTACCAATACAAAAAGCACCAACAACCAATAATTTATTGGCAGCGTCGATCACTTTTTGGGTTACCTGTGTTTTTGAGCGAATACCTAAAACATGTACGCCTTTTATTTTTTCTATTAACTCCTCTTCCGTAAGACTATGCTTTACAAGTTCAACAGAAAATCCATCTTCCGATAAATTTTCGAATGCATCCGGATGGACGTTTTCGAGCAGTAAAATTTTGATTCTATTCTTAGGATAAGAAATATTACGGGGTAAATCATTTACAAAAAGAAACTCATCTAAATTAGGAGTCACGTGATCAGCGTTACTCGCTGCCTTTTCTCTGTGAACGTTCTCGGTATAAGCAAAAAATTTATCCGCAATACCGGCCTCTCGCATTACATAATCGCTGTACCCATCACCAATTACTTGAACCTCACCGTCTAAGTCCATTTGTTTTAGACACTCTATTTTACCATTATGTTGTGATAATGGATTTTCTGCGTCAAAACCTATAATTTTTCCGTCTGAATCGAATTCAAAGGTATTGGCATAAACGCGATCAGAAGGAATATTATACTCTTTAACAATAGGATCAATAAACTCTTTGAATCCGCAAGAAATCACATAAATGTCATCAGAAAATTTTTCAAAAAACTCTTTGTTTGATTCTATGGATTTAGAAATTTTATGGCGTAATTCTTCTACCAATGCTGATAAGTCTGATTTATTGGCGTTCAATAATTTGATACGTCGCTCTAAAGACTCTGTGAAAGAAATGTCTCCATCAATACCAAGATTGGTAATTTTCTGAATCTCCTCAATTATTTCATCTCGGTTCGACTTTCCTTTAAGAGTCATCTCTGCCAAAACATCAAGTGCTTCTACTCTAGTTAAGGTGCTATCAAAATCGAAAACGTATTTACGTGCCACGTCAATCATTATTAAACTTATTTATAAAATAAAGTCAAAAATAAAGATTTATTCGGATGGACTTTTGGTAATGTTATCAAAAGTTATCCCTGTAACACATTGCCATTTATATAGAAGAAAATTATAGTTATGGAAGTATCTAGCTTTTTAAAAAAAGGATAGTATCTCTTTTGAAAAAGCTTCTGTTTTGTAAGTGCCGTTATGATCGCCTTGAACTATCTCAAATTTACTTTTGGGTATCGCTTGATGTAGTGCTTCAGGGTCTCCATTGTCTGTATCCTCGTCACCTGCTATAACAAGCACTTTTGCTTTTACATATTGCAACTGCCTTTTCGTGGTGACTGATTGATGTTTTTGCTGTAAGTAAAGACTTTTTAAATCAGCGTCGATAGACTTTGCATATTCAACTGCACCTTTGGTCTCTTCTATTATTTTTCCATTAAAAGCATCTCTAAACATTATACGTCTGTCCCAATTTCGATTCGTAAAATCAATACCCATTCCGCCTAGCACAGCTTTTTTAAGCCTTTTGTCTTTTGTTAACAATTTTGCTAAGATGATACTTCCTCTAGAATATCCGACAGCCCAGTATTTGCTTAGTTTTAATTCTACCATTAGAAACATTAAATCAATCACTTCAGCATCTTGTGAATAGGCATCATCATCGTGAGGCTTATCAGAGTCCCCGTTGCCACGAAGGTCAGGAGCAATAACACGATAACCTTTGGCCAATAAATCTTTCTTCAAAGCGGTTTTATCCCAAGATTCTTTAGTGTTAATAAATCCGTGAATAAGCAGTATGGGTGTACCGTTACCTTCATCAGTGTAAGCAATTTTCGTATCGTCAAACGAATTGAAGTACTTAGTTTGTGCATAGGCAGAAAAACTTGATGCCACTAGAATAAAGAGAATACAATAAAGCTTCATGATTGTTTGCGGTTATAAAGAAATGTAAATGACTCCTGTAATAATAGCAATTCCGAAACTGATCAAAGTGCCTATTAAAATATACTCCGTCAGCTTTCTACTATTACTTTCTTTTAAATCATTAAAACGAAAAACTGATTTAGCAGTAATTAAAAGACCAATAGCTTCCCAATGGTCAAGGATAATAAAGAGGAGTACAAAAAGACGTTCTATGATTCCGATATATTTGCCAGCATTTGGCAATGACTTGTGGTCCATTTCTAATTTCTCAGACATGGGTTCTAACAATTTTCCCATAATAATGGCCGCTGGAAAGCTTACGAATACAATTGCTGTGACTAAAGTCCAATCTAACTGTTTAAACAAAGAAGAGGTGTGTTCCCATAAATTGTCGAAGTATGCACAACAATATAAAACAATTATATGGAGTACTTGATCTACAAAAAAGGGAATGCTCTCGTTCTTAAACAAGGAGTTGGCATACAATTTTGATAGATCAATTAAATAATGTGATATCAAAATAAACAATGCGATTTTCCAAAAACTAAAATCCCAAAGTAAGATCATAGTAACCGCAAAATGTAGTAGCACATGAAGGTAGAGATATTTTGAAGCAGCTTTCTTTTTCTCTTTATCTTTTACCCACTTCTTAGGCTGAAGTAAAAAATCACCAATCA
Organism: uncultured Flavobacteriaceae bacterium; assembly: GCA_937936275.1. Lineage (GTDB taxonomy): Bacteria > Bacteroidota > Bacteroidia > Flavobacteriales > Flavobacteriaceae > Maribacter_C. The sequence goes on along the minus strand of CALHCJ010000134.1, from coordinate 30,174 downwards.
AATGCGCTAGTAACAGCTTCGTAAATAAGATCATGGCTTCATTCGTTTTACGGTTTTAGGATAGTACGCTAGAAGTTCCATAACGAGATCAAGCCTTGCCCTCTTCTGACGTTGACTCACAGCTGATTGTTGAATATGTAATTGTGAGGCTATTTCTTGCTGCGTTAACTTCGGATTTTCTAAAGCAATCGCGACAATCTCAGCAGATACGGAAGTCCATTCATCCATAAAATCTAAGGCGAGTTTAAGCATTAAGTTTAAACTTTCATCTTCTTTTGTATTCCCTGTGGCGATAGCAAGATTTAATTTATCTTCTTTTAAGGTCTCAAAAATGCGCCCTGAACGTTGATAAGCGCTACCGTTTGATTCGCTCACACTAACACCCTTGAAAGTCTCAGAGCCAATGCCAATCGCCATTCGAACATCTAAATCTTTGACACAACGAATAATGGCTTTGATCTCTAATGCGGCCCACAAGGCTTTCTTTGGTGATAGTTTTAATTGAAACTCATCACCTCTATAAATCTCCCAATCAGAAGGAGATTCACCCCATTTTGAAAATTGTTTTTTAAGTGCACCAACCCATTCAGAAGCGTTGTGTTCCTCAGAATTAATGATATCACCAGTGATTATTGCTATCATAATATATAAGCTAAAACGCTAATATATGAATATATAAGCTAATTAGCTAATAATTTAGTATTATAAGCGAATATACTAATAAGTACTCACTATTAGCATATTCGTTTATATATTAAAACCATCTTCGAACGAGCGTACAATATTGTTTATATTCTTTATCAAACAGTTGCAGCAGGGCAGCTTCCTCTGGAATAATTTGAAATCTATTCATATACGCCACAAATCCCGCAGCAAGCAAAACATTGAACGCATTTCCCAGCCATATTCCCCACGCTAAAAGCACTAATAGCATACCTAAATACATCGGGTTTCTAGAATATTGATACAATCCAGAAGTAACAAGTTTTGTTGCTTTTGAAGGCGTAGTCGGGTCAATTGTTGTTTTTGTACTGAAAAATTGAAAAAGCGCGATAAAACCGATGCATCCTGATATTATAAGCAACGCATACATCAAATAACTTCTTCCGAAGAAATCAAAATACCCAACGGGTAGCAATCGAGCTAGCACATACATCAATACTCCGAATACAATTAAAACCAATGCCGGTGGGACCTTCAATTTCATAATGCGTTTTTATAGGGTTTAAAATTACTATTTTTGGATGCGTTTCAATCGCATTTCTTAAAAAATACAATACAAACTTTAAATATTATGAAACTTGTTTTTGCAACTCATAACCAAAACAAATTCGATGAGGTAAAAGTGTTAGTACCACAGCATATTGAATTGGTTTCTTTAACTGATATCGGTTGTGATCAAGAAATACCAGAAACGGCAGATACCCTAGAGGGAAATGCAAAGCTAAAAGCTGATTTTGTTACTAAAAACTATGACTTACCCTGTTTTGCAGACGACACGGGCCTTTTAGTTGATGCACTAAATGGTGCTCCTGGCGTTTACTCTGCGCGTTACGCTGGACCACAAAAAAGTGCAGAAAACAATATGCAAAAACTCTTGTTTGAACTCCAAGCCATAAACAATAGAAATGCTCATTTTAAAACAGTTATTGCGTTAAACCTAAAAGAGAAAACCTTGTTTTTTTCAGGAGAAGTAAAGGGTGAAATTATCAAGACAAAAAGAGGTTCAGCAGGATTTGGTTATGATCCCATTTTCAAACCTTTCGGTTACGAGCAAACCTTTGCAGAACTTTCTATGGATGTCAAAAACAAAATAAGTCACCGTGGTAGAGCTATTCAAGAACTTCTAAATTATTTAAAATCTATTTCTAACGCTACTTAACACCCTCTTCTTAAAGAGCCTAAATTTAAAGCCAGATTAACCAGACTTTACGCTTTCAATAAATAGCAGTACCTTTGCCGCTTTAATAAATGCCGCTAGTATAGCATGTGTTGCGCCGAGCCTGATAGGTTATATCGATAATCGCTCTTATGCAACAGACATATTTGCGATTAACGTAAAACACATTATGAAAAAATTTGAAGCACTAGGGCTTGACAAGTCCCTATTAGATGCTGTTGCCGATTTGGGATTTGAAAACCCGTCGGAAGTACAGGAAAAAGCAATTCCAATTCTATTAGAAACAGAAACTGACTTAGTTGCATTAGCGCAAACGGGTACAGGAAAGACCGCCGCATTTGGTTTTCCTCTAATTCAAAAAATAGATAGCAACAGTAGAACCACTCAAGGCTTAATTCTCTCTCCTACTCGTGAACTTTGTTTGCAAATCACAAACGAACTCAAGCTCTATTCGAAATACGAAAAAAACGTGAGTACCGTAGCTATTTATGGTGGTGCCAGCATTACCGAGCAGGCGAGGCAAATAAAAAGAGGGGCACAGATTATTGTTGCCACACCAGGTCGTATGAAAGATATGATCAACCGGCGACTTGTTGATATTTCAAAAATTGATTATTGTGTTCTTGACGAAGCTGATGAAATGTTGAATATGGGCTTTTTTGAAGATATTAAAGATATTCTATCAAATACGCCTGACGAGAAATCTACTTGGCTATTTTCGGCTACAATGCCTAAAGAGGTATCTCACATAGCCAAAAAGTTCATGCACAATCCACAAGAAATTACTGTTGGAACCAAAAATGCAGGTACTTCGACCGTTCAGCATGAATACTATGTGGTAGGCGGTAGAGATCGCTACCCCGCTTTAAAAAGACTAGCAGACACCAATCCGGACATTTTTGCGGTAATCTTTTGTCGAACAAAAAGAGATACTCAAAAAGTTGCAGAAAAGTTAATTGAAGATGGGTATAGCGCTGGTGCGTTACATGGTGATTTAAGTCAAAACCAAAGAGATTTGGTCATGAACTCCTTCAGAAAGAAACAAATACAGATGTTGGTTGCGACCGATGTAGCCGCTCGTGGTATTGATGTAGATGACATTACACATGTTATCAATTATCAACTTCCTGACGAGATTGAAACATATACACACCGAAGTGGACGAACAGGGAGAGCTGGTAAATCAGGTATTTCTATGGTTATTGTTACTCGTAGTGAAATGCGAAAAATAAAATCCATAGAGAATAAAATTCAGCAAAAATTCATACCAAAAAAGATTCCAACAGGAATGGAAATCTGCGAAATACAGCTTTACCATTTAGCCAATAAAATAAAAGATACGGAGATTAATGAAGATGTTGAGGCTTATCTTCCAGCAATTAATGATGTGCTAAAAGATGTAGATCGCGAAGAATTGATAAAAAAGATTGTCTCGGTTGAATTCACACGCTTCTTTAATTATTACAACAAGGCAAAAGATTTAAACACTTCAGAATCAGGAGGTAGAGATCGCGACAGAAGCAATCGCGGTGACACACCAACTTCAGGGTCAGTACGTTATTTCGTAAATGTTGGTGAAAAAGATGGTTACGATTGGATGTCTTTAAAAGATTTTATTCGAGATACTGTTGGCTTGAATCAAGATGATGTATTCAAAGTTGATGTCAAAGAGAGTTTTTCATTCTTTAATACTGATGCCGCTGTTACCGATAAAATTTTAGCAACTTTTACCGACCTAAAGGTAGAAGGTAGATTTGTAAATGTAGAAGTGTCTAAAAACCCTGGCGGTGGAGGTGGTCGTAGAGATCGCAAACGAAGTGGCCGAAGTAGTGGTGGTGGCCGAGATAGGAGCTATAGCAGAAGTAGCGGAGGTCGTGACCGAAGTAAAAAGAGAGATAGAAACCAAGGCAAAAGCGAAAATTCAGGCAATCGAAGAAGTAAGAAAAGAAAGAGTAATTTCTTTTAAAGACACCTGTTAATTGTATATTAAAAAATACGCTTCGGCGTATTTTTTTGTTTTGTTTAGTACTTTTAGCAATTGATAGCTGATCGAATGAAGAAAATTTTATGCTTATTTTTTATTGGGATAAGCTTTTTGGGATACACCCAAGAAGAAAAAGAAGATGAAAATACGAATAGTAAAGAGTTTAATGCTATTGTAATAAACGCCCAAAGTGAACGTCCATTAGAAAGTGTACACATTGTCAATTTAAATCAAGTCAAAGGAACAATTACCAACGAAAATGGAGAATTCACCATTAGTGCAGCGGTAAATGACACGCTTTACTTTTCGTATATTGGCTTTAAAACACAAAAGATTCGAGTAACCAACGACATGTTCAAATTCAAAGATACTAAAGTAGCTTTGACAGAACTTGCTTATGCCTTAGAAGAAGTTATTGTTAGACCATATCAATTAACGGGTTATTTAGAAATTGATGTTAAAAATTTACCTGTTAATAATGCCTACCAGTACAGTATATCGGGATTATCCGTTGGTTATGAAGCAGGTAACAAAAATCCTAGTGCAGTAACTAAAGTACTTGGTGCTATTTTAAATCCCGCAGATTTACTGCGAAACCTTTTTGGTAAGAAGCCGGCTCAAATGCGAAAATTAAGGCAGGTAAAAGAAGACGATGAAATAAGAAACTTACTAGCCTCAAAATTTGATCGAGAAGCTCTCACTGAGTTATTACAGCTCGAAAAGATTGATATTGAAGACATTCTTAACAACTGTAGCTATTCCAAATCATTTATAAAAACAGCAAATGATCTTCAAATTTTAGATGCAATTAGCAGTTGTTATGAAGATTTTAAGGTACTCAACAGAAACAAAAAAAGTAAGAAGTAATTTATAGGTGATACTTCTCTCCCTGATTATTGCTGTACCTACTTAGCTTCTGTAGTAATTTTTCAAAATTTATCTTTAGAAAAAATAATCGTGGTACATCTTCTTAAATAAATTTTATAATACCATCTTCATTTTATAGCTTTAAACAAAATATTTAAAAATGCAGAAGGGCCTCATTATTCTTGCCACCTTACTCCTACTTGTTTCTTGCAAACAACAAAATACTTCTAAAAAAGTTGCAGATGTAGCAAATAAAATTTCCGATGACTTCCGAAGGGAAACACCTTTTGTCTGGGAAGGAGCAAATATCTATTTCTTACTTACCGATCGTTTTAATAATGGAAATACCCAAAACGACACTACCCTAAACAGAACTAATACTCCCGCAGAACTCCGTGGCTTCATGGGCGGCGATATTGTAGGAATTACAGAGAAGATAGAAGAAGATTATTTTACTGATTTGGGCGTGAATGCCATTTGGTTCACCCCTGTTGTTGAACAAATACATGGCGATACGGATGAAGGTACGGGCAATACTTATGGATATCATGGATATTGGACCAAAGACTGGACCGCTCTAGATCCAAACTTTGGAACAAAGGAAGATTTAGAAATCATGATTAAAACCGCACATAGAAAAGGAATACGAGTGCTCATGGATGTAGTTTTAAATCATACAGGACCAGTTACAGAAGAAGATCCCGTTTGGCCGTCTGAGTGGGTTCGTACAGAACCTGTTTGTGGTTTTACTACCTATGAGAATACTACAAGCTGTGCTTTGGTTAAAAATCTGCCAGATATCTTGACGGAATCTGATGAAGCCGTTGTACTACCTGACGCGCTTTTGGCGAAATGGAAAGATGAAGGCCGCCTCACCACAGAACTTGATGAGCTGGCCGTTTTCTTTGAACGTACCGGTTATACCAGAACTCCCAGAGCCTATATAATTAAGTGGCTTACGGATTATGTGAAAGATATGGGCATTGATGGGTATCGTGTAGATACGGTGAAACATGCCGATGAAAAGGCATGGCTTGAATTGCGAGAGCAAGCAGGTTTAGCATTTGCAAATTGGAAGAAAAACCATCCTAAAGAAGTCTTAGATGACAATGAGTTCTACATGATGGGCGAAGTATATAATTATGGTATTTCGGGGGGTAGGCCTTTTGACTTTGGAGATAAAAAAGTAGACTATTTTGACTACGGATTTAATAGTCTTATAAATTTTGATTTAAAGAATGATGCTCAAAATGATTACGAATCCATTTTCAAAAAATATAGCTCCCTACTACATACTGAATTTAAAGGAAAAGGAGTGGTTAATTACTTGACTTCTCATGATGATGGAAGTCCGTTTGATAAAGATCGTCAACAACCTATCAAGACTGCAAACGTTTTATTGCTTACACCAGGAACTTCTCAGATATACTACGGAGATGAAAGTGCGCGTGATTTAACGATTGAAGGAACGCAGGGAGATGCTACCCTGAGATCGTTTATGAATTGGGAAGACATTAAAAATAATTCCGAAACCCAAAATATTCTAGAGCACTGGAGAAAAGTTGGTCAATTTAGAGATCAGCACCCTGCCATCGGAGCGGGAAAGCATAAAAGATTAGGTAAAAAACCTTACGTATTCAGCAGAACTTATGTGAAAGATGATTATAAAGATAAAGTCGTCGTCGGATTAGATTTACCAAAAGGAAAGAAATCACTGTGGGTGAAAGGTTTTTTCGGAGATGGCACTAAACTTTATGACACGTATTCAGAAACTGAAGTTCTAGTTGAAAATGGAAAAGTTATTTTAGAAAATGAATATGATATAGCATTACTCGAAGTTTCAAAGCGTTAAGATGATGAATGCAGTGCAATGCGATTACCTTCAGAATCTATGAAAATGCCCATAAAACCATGCTCTTCTCCTATTTGGGTTTTGGTTTTTATAACTTCTCCGCCGGCATCTTTGACTCGATTCAGTTCAATTTCGAGGTTATTACAAGAAAAGTAAAGTAATGGTCCTGAAATATCACTTGGCACATACATTTCGTGCTGGACCAAAGAACCAGTCGCTCCTGATTTGCCCGGCGCATTAGGAAACCATCCCATTAACAGGCCTCCAAAATCGTGTATGGAAATAGATATGTCGAATACGTTCTCATAAAACTTTTGGGCACGATCCATATTTTGCACTGGAATCTCAAACCATCCAACCATGTTATAATCCATACTCATTCTTCCAAAATACGCTTTAAACTAGACATTCCTTCTTCAAAATCTGGCCCTACCATACTATCCATACTTTTAAAAAGAGTCATTATATTCATCGGAAAATTATTTTTTCCTGAGAAACCCCAAATAACTTTAGTTTTTTCCTCCCCAAGATCTTCAACCTTCATATAACAATCAGATGTGGACTTAAAAGGTTTAAGAAAACGCAATTCTGATTCAATGCGTTCTCCATCCACTATTTTTTTAATTTCTTGTTCTCCCTCTCCTACTTCTTTATTTCCGTTCCAATAGCTCTGAGAACCGACTTCACCATCTATTCCAGTAAATTTTTTCTCCATATCCGGATCTTTCTTAGCCCAAGGTGACCATTCATCCATATTCTTCAAAGATCGCAAATACGTAAACACTTCGTTCTTAGGTTTTGCTATTTCTACAGAACGAGAAACATCATACGTTTTTGGAGCTATCAGCGTTAAAATAAGCACTAAAATTATTAGACTGACTACAATATAAATTACTATATACATTTGTTAATCAATTAGTTGGTTGAAATTAAATGTAATAAAAATTGTTAAGACTGTGTATCGTAACGTGTTAAAATATCATCGATACTCTTAATACTTTTTTTTGTCCAATCTAAACGTCGAACTAGTTTCTCTTCGTCCGTGAGACCCCAATCCACATTCATTTGTTTTAGCTTAGTGGTTAGGTTTTGTAAAATAATTGCAGCTGAAACTGAAATATTTAAACTCTCAGTGAAACCTTGCATATCAATTTTAAGAAAACCATCAGCTTCGTTTAAAACCGTATCCGTGAGTCCATTTTTTTCTGTGCCAAAAAATAATGCTGTTTTACCTTCTATTTGAAAATCTTGTAACAAACAGTCATTTGCATGGGGTGTCGTTGCGATTATTTGATATCCTTTTTCACGAAGACTTGCAATACAGGTACTTGAGCTTTCGTATTTGGTAATATCGACCCATTTTTCAGCACCCATAGCAATTTCTTTATCTAAAGTCTGCTTATTTCGTGCTTCAATGACATGTGCCTCTTGTATTCCAAAAACTTCACAACTTCGAATTACTGCGCTTGTATTGTGCATTTGAAATACATCTTCTATGGCCACCGTAATATAGGTTGTTCGCTCTTCCAAAACATCAATAAAGCGCTGTTTACGTTCTTCGGAAATAAAGGCTTCCAAATATGTCAAAAGTTGCTGGTTAATCATCAGACCAATATAATGAAAATGGTTATTTTTAATCTGATGAAAAAAAAGATAGTAGTTCTTACTGGTGCTGGTGTAAGCGCAGAGAGCGGTATTAATACGTTTAGAGACTCTGATGGACTTTGGGAAGGTCATGATGTAATGGAGGTCGCCTCTCCTCAGGGTTTTGTTAACAACCCGGCATTAGTTCTTGATTTTTATAACCAAAGAAGAAAACAACTTTTTACGGTGCGACCTAACGAAGCCCATATATCACTTGTACGCTTAGAAGAATATTTTGATGTCACTATTATTACTCAAAATGTAGACGATTTACACGAAAGAGCGGGAAGCTCGAAAGTACTTCATCTACATGGTGAACTGCTCAAGGTCAGAAGTACGATAAACGAAAACGAGGTTCTTCAATGGAATAAGGATGTAAACGTTGGTGACCTTTGTACAAACGGGCATCAATTAAGACCACATATCGTATGGTTTGGTGAACAAGTTCCTCTTTTAGAAACAGCGGTAGAAATAACAGAAAAAGCAAATATTCTGATCATAATAGGTACGTCAATGCAAGTATATCCAGCCGCTAGTCTTATTAATTTTGCGCCATCGGATACACCTATTTTTTTTGTTGATCCAAAACCAAATGTAAGCAAGTCACAACATGAAAAATTGAAGATTATTGAGAATACGGCTGCTAAAGGTATTCCTAAACTTGTCGATAAATTGATTGCTACTTACTCGTAAATATTTAGTAAAGTTCATGAAGGAAATGACAAAAGAACAGCTTGTGAAATCATTGGATTACGTTAATCACTCAAGAGAGAAACGAATGGAAATGGCACAGTTAGTTTCTAAAAATTCAAACTTAGTTGGTCCTTTATTTGAAATCGCTAAAGATGATTACAGTATTATTTCTTCAAAAGCTTGTTGGGTTCTAGAATTTACGGCTAAAGAAAACTTGCCTTATTTATTTCCTCATCTCGACCTTTTTACTACTACTATTGGTAATTTAAAATTGGACTCTTCTATTCGACCAATGGCAAAGATATGTGAATACTTAACTCTAGGTTATTTCAAACAAAATGATACCCAAGTTCAAAAATTTGTAAAGGATGTTCATCTGGAACATATTACAGCAGCATGTTTTGATTGGTTAATCGGAGATCACAAAGTGGCGGCACAAGCTTATTCTATGACCTGTCTATTGTTATTAGGAAGTAAGTTTGAATGGATTCACCCTGAGCTAAAACTGATTTTAGAACGAAATTATGAACGTGGCAGTGCTGCTTACAAAGCCAGAGCAAGAATGACGCTAACGAAGATTAAATTATAGCCTAGATACTAGAAGGATTCTAACCATACGGTATACTATCGAATAACGAACTTGTTGCTGTCCTTCTTTTAATCTGTTTAACTAATGGCTATCTTTGCCCCTTTCTAAAATTCACCAATTTTAAATATAATGTCTTTAAACCAATTGAATGCCATCTCCCCTATTGACGGTCGTTACCGTGGTAAAGTAAGCAACTGCGCTCCCTTCTTTTCAGAAGAAGCGCTTATAAAGTATAGAGTTCGTGTTGAAATTGAATATTTCATTGCACTTTGTGAAATTCCTTTACCACAACTTGCAGCTTTCGATACTGCTAAATTCAAAGCCTTAAGAGACATATATCATAATTTTGATACCGTTGATGCAGCAGACATAAAAGAAATTGAAAAAGTAACCAATCATGATGTAAAGGCGGTTGAATATTTTATTAAGAAAAAATTTGATACTTTGGGATTGGCCTCTTTTAAAGAATTTATTCACTTTGGTCTGACCTCACAAGATATTAACAATACGGCTATTCCCCTTTCATTGAAAGAGGCTATGAATGAGGTCTATGTTCCCCTATATTTGGAAGTCGTTGAGAAATTAAAAACACTAGCAGCAGAATGGGCTGAAGTTTCTATGTTGGCGAGAACCCACGGGCAGCCCGCTTCGCCTACTCGCTTAGGAAAAGAAATTGAAGTTTACGTAGAACGTCTTAAAGAACAATTTAACTTGTTGAATGACATTCCTAGCGCAGCTAAATTTGGGGGTGCTACCGGAAATTATAATGCACATAAAGTAGCATATCCTAATATCGATTGGAAATCCTTCGGAAAACAATTTGTTCAAGAAAAATTGGGTCTTCATCATTCTTTTCCGACCACTCAAATTGAGCACTATGATCATATGGCTGCCCTGTTTGATACTCTGAAAAGAATTAATACCATTTTAATTGATTTGGATCGTGATTTCTGGACGTACGTATCTATGGATTATTTCAAGCAGCGTATAAAAGCTGGAGAAGTGGGGTCATCAGCAATGCCGCATAAGGTAAATCCGATTGATTTTGAAAACTCTGAGGGAAATCTTGGTTTGGCGAACGCCATTTTTGAACATTTGTCTGCTAAACTTCCAATTTCAAGATTACAACGTGATTTAACCGATAGTACGGTACTAAGAAATGTGGGCGTTCCGTTTGCACATACTGCCATTGCATTTCAATCTACTTTAAAAGGATTAGGCAAACTCCTTTTGAACAAGGAAAAATTTGAACAAGATTTAGAAAATAACTGGGCCGTTGTCGCTGAAGCCATCCAAACCATCTTAAGAAGAGAAGGATACCCCAATCCGTACGAAGCACTAAAAGGACTAACACGAACAAACACTAAAATCAATCAACAGTCTATTGCAGAGTTTATTGACACCTTAGATGTTTCGGAAGCAATAAAAACCGAACTAAAAGCGATAAGCCCAAGCAACTATACTGGTATTTAATTGCTATACCGCCAACTTCATGGAAAGCCTGTAAGAGATAAAAGTCAATTTACTTTGGGTTTGCAAGCAAGGATCGAAAGATTTAAGTTTCGATAATAGAGCAAAAATATAAAAGCCTCATTATTTCATATAATGAGGCTTTTATTATAGTAAATTTTAAAATTTACTTATTAATTTGAACTTCGTGTGGATAAGGAATTTCAATGTTGGCCTTATCTAAAGCAAGTTTACTACCTTCAACAGTCGCAAAGAAAACATCCCAATAATCTTCTGGTTTGCAAAACGGTCTTACTGCCAAATCTACAGAGCTATCGCCTAGATTTTCAACATTTACCGATGGAGCGGGATCTTGAAGAACTTTAGGGTTTGATTTTAGCATTTCTAAAAGCACATCTTTTGCTTTTTTAATATCTTCTCCGTAACCGATACCTACGGTTGTATCTACTCGCATTTTACCTTCCGCAGTATAGTTGATAATGTTTCCATTAGCCATAGCCCCATTTGGTACGATAGCCAATTTATTTTGAGGTGTGATCAATTTAGTAGTGAAAATTTCAATTTCTTTTACAGAACCCAAAACACCTTGTGCCTCTACCAAATCACCAATTTTATAAGGTTTAAAAATAATAATTAAGACTCCTCCAGCAAAATTGGAAAGAGAACCTTGCAATGCCAAACCAATGGCTAAACCTGCAGCGGCAATTACTGCTGCTAAACTCGTAGTTTCTACACCTAAAGTAGAAATAACAGTTATTATCAAAAATATAGTAAGTGCCCATTTTGCTAAGCTTAACAGAAATTTTTGTAATGATTTATCATATTCTTGAGCGGTCATCCCTTTTCTCAAGAGTTTCATTAATTTTTTAATGACCCAAGAACCGATAATGTAGATAACTATAGCTCCAAGTAATTTCGGGCCAAATTCTACAATGAAATCTATTCCTTTGTCAATCCAGATTTGCGCATCTTCCATAATGTATTATAGTGTTTTTTAAGGGTTAATATTTTTATTTTAAGACACCAATATATAGAGAAGGTCACAATTATTTTTCATTTTATCAATTAAATGATCGTTTCATAATATAAAAGTCCATTTTGGAATTTCCAAAATGGACTTTAAAAACACTTTATAATTTTTCTTTTACCCCTTAAAAAGATCTTCTAATTGGCCAAAACCCTCACCTTTGTAATCCGACTTTTGAATTGCTTCTAAAAGTTGCATCATGTTCGCAGGGTTCATGTCATTTCCTAACACTCTCACTAAGAGAAATCCTTTTTCTTTATTATCACCATAAACGATTACCTCATCAATAGCACCTGTATCTCCTAAATACTTTACCGTTGCCTTACCATATGGGGTGTTCATACGCATCAATTCATTGAACTCTTTGTTCTTTAGAATTGCTTTTACTTTCGTTTTTTCAACTTGATAAGCATCCAAGTTTTTCCCCGTTTTTTTAAAAGCAAGAATATTTAATTTTTGTAACGATTCTAGTGCCTCTCTTTGTTTCTCGGTCAAATCGGCTTTCTCTAAATTTAAAATACTTGTAGGAACATCAATAGAGAGAAAATTAGGATTCTCAGCACTATCTACATAATACTCTTGTAAACTTTGTGTAGAAGAACACGCGGTACATACCGCAATAAATGCAAGGAATACAATGTGATAAATATTTTTCATGTTCTTGTGTTTTAGTTAAGTTAAGCAGGTAGTCCTAATTTGTATTACCCTTGGGCTTACAATCTAGGACTACCGATAAAACTCTTAATTTATTGTCTCTCAGCCTTCTTTAAATCGTCCGGCAAATTCATTTTATTTGTAATGGCACCAATTTGATTTAAATCGATATCACCAGTCATAGAAACCAAAACTGTTTCAAACTTACGACCATCAATATCAACATCCTTCATTCCAGAAACGAACATTAACAATTCTCTCACATGATCTTCGTCTTTCCCGCTTTTGATATAAAATTTTACATTAACATCTTTGTCTTTCACCCGCATCAATTCTTCCATTGAAGAAGACTTTAAATACTTCTTAACGGTGGCTGACATACTAGAAGCGACTCCTTTGTCTTCCGTAATAAATACCTTTATCCCGTTAATTCCTTTGGCTACTTCGGCAAATTCTTGTGCTTCTCTGTCATCGGTCATACTTCCGATTTTTGAAACCAAATCGATCATACCTTTATTGACGACTACAGTGCCCACCTCATCCATATCTTCATACTTATCAAAGATGGATTGTGAAAAACCAAATAATGGTAAAATTGCAATTGCTACTACTAAACTAAGTTTTCTCATGACTGTTTGTTTTGACATCCCTTTCCTATTTTGTAGGGATTATTGGGATTGATTAAAAATTGATTGATGAAATAATTATTATACTACTATTGTTTTCCTGCTTTATTTAATTCTTCAGGAAGATTCATTTTCTTAGTCAATGCGCCTATTTTATTGAGGTCGATATCACCTGTTAAGGATAATAAGACCGTTTCGAATTTTCTTCCGTTCATGTCAATGTCAACGTTTTTCATTCCTGTGACAAACATTAACAATTCGCTCACGTGATCTTTATCTTTACCATTTCGGATATAAAATTTCACATTGGCATCTTTATCTTTTACCCTCATTAGCTCTTCCATAGAAGCTGATTTAAGGTATTTAGAAACTGTTGCTTTCATATCAGCTGAAACTTTAGCATCTTCAGTACTAAAAACTTTCAAACCTGTCAAATTCTGGGCCATATCCATATATTCTTGAGCCTCTGGATCATCTACATCTACATCCATTCGCACCAGAAGATCAAACATAGCTTTACTTACCACCACAGCACTAACCTCATCTAAATCTTCATACTTATCGAAAATCGACTGTGAGAACCCCGTGAAGGGCAATAGTGCTACTACTATTATTACTAGGAACTTTTTCATGTTTTGTTTATTAAGTGTTTACTATTTTTTATTATAAATTTTCTGTCTTGTTTCTTCAAACTGATTTAGATACGCCACTTTTTCAGTGCCTTTACTGAAATTTTCTGCTAACAGATTTAAAGCTTCCTTCGTTTGCTCATAAGCAATTTGTGCTTTTTCTTTCTCAATTTGCTTTTCTCTGTATACATTACCAAAATAGATGCCAAAAAACAATAAACCTACTGCTGCTACCGACAACCACTTATAACTGAACTTTCTTCTTTTCTCAGTTACACTGGCAATACTATCTAAACTTACTTGCTGCGTGAACTGCTCTTCTTTAGCACTTGAAAAATATTGAAACATGGGCTTATATTCCTCCAAATGAGCTGCAACCTTTTCTTCTGTGAAGTAAGCTTTCAAAGCTTTCTCTTCAGCTACCGTGGTCTCTGCTTCAAGATATTTTTCTATTAATTTCTCAATCTTATCCAATTCCATAATTATGTTTTTGAACTAATTTTTCTCTTACTGTTTTTCTTGCTCTTGATAAGGCAACACGAACCGCTGTAGGTTGCATATCAAGCATTTCTGATATTTCATCGTAATTATACTCCTCCACATCTCGAAGTTGTAATACCATCTTTTGTTGTTCTGGTAACTCCTCCATAATCCGTTCTACCCAATTTACACTGTCTTTTGCTTCAATTTGAGTTTGTAACTGGCTTCCCTTTTCTTCATAATTGCTATGTACCAACTTCAAATTTCCAGCTTGCTTTGATTTTAAACGATCTAAACAAAAGTTCTTTGTCATGGTCATGGCAAAAGCCTCTACATTTTTATACGTCTCCATCGATTTTTTCTTCGACCATAATTTCAAAAGAATCTCTTGAGTTGCGTCTTCAGCCTCTTCAGTCGATACTAGCAAGCGCTTTGCTAGTCTATAGAGCTTATCCTTAAAAGGCATGACCACATTTAAAAATTCTGACTGCTGCATTATGAGTTGGTTGATGTTTTGCAAGCTGCTCTTAGCCGTTTACAATAGGAAGACGAAGTATAACGAATTTTGTTACAAATAATTTTTTTTTTGTGCTAATGTCCCTAATTTAGGCACGTACAAAGTGTATGAAAGTATCTTATTGAATGAGCCAATATTCCAAAACTAATACATTGTGAAAAATGGTAGGGTTTTTGAGAATTAAGTTGTTCAGTAATCAGGTTCGTATTAGTGCAATTGTAATGTTTTAATCTAGTACCGACCTAATAATAGAAATCTTTAAAAAAAAGAAAATGAAAAAGTACCTCTTGTTGTTCCTAGCTATCGGATTTGTTTTTAGTAGTTGTAGTAATGATGATGATCCTGTAACTCCAGATAACCCAGACGGTGAAGGTGATAATCCCGAAGTAAAATTAGTTGCTGATTTTCCTGTTCAAGATTTTATGTGGGAAGCTATGAATGCTTTCTATTTTTGGCAAGCAGATGTCGCTGATCTAGCGGACACCAAAGATGATGTAGAAGCGGACTATGCCGAATTCTTATCGTCAGAAAATGATCCCGCTGACTTTTTCTATAAAATATGTTATCAACATGAAAATATTGTTGGAGAAGACGCTGCCATAGATCGGTTTAGTTTCTTAAGTGAAAATTATAAGGATCTGGTACAGCGTTTTCAAGGCGTATCAAAAAGCGATGGTGTTGAATTCGGTTTAGGCAGATATGGCGATGACAGAGATATTTTTGGTTTTGTTAGATATATAGTGCCAGGTTCTGATGCGGATGGAAAAGATATTAGACGTGGAGATATTTTTATAGGAATAAATGGTACTAATCTTACGCTAGACAATTATATTGATTTGTTGTTTGGAGACTTAGACACCTATGATATGAACTTTGCTGTCTTAGAAAACAATACCATCTCACCAAGCGGAAGAGTACTTTCTTTGACTAAAGAAGAAGGGTTTACTGAAAACCCTGTGTTAATCAAAAAAGTGATTGAAGAAGGTGGAATCAAAATTGGATACCTCATGTACAATTCATTCGTTGCTGACTTCGATGAGCAGTTGAATGATGCTTTTGGTGAATTTAAAGCGGCTGGAGTCAATGAAGTTATTCTAGACTTCAGGTATAACGGTGGTGGTCGTGTTTCTTCTGCCATTCAAATTGCTAGTTCTATCTACGGAACTAAAACCAACGAGCTTTTCTTAAAAGCTAGATACAACCAGAAAATTCAGTCCACATTTGATCCAGGAGATGGTGAAAGCAATTTTGTCGCTACTACTATTGACGGTTCGCCGATTAATGCTTTAGATCTTAATAGAGTATACGTAATAACTTCAAGTTCTACTGCTTCTGCAAGTGAATTAGTAATAAATGGTTTAGAACCTTATGTTGATGTTATTCAAATTGGTACTACCACTGTTGGAAAAAATGAATTTTCTATAACTTTTGTTGATGACAGGGCAAATAACTTCTTTTATGACGCTGATCGTGAAGATAACATTAACCCTGATAATCAATGGGCAATTCAACCGCTTTTGGGAAGAAACGAGAATGCAGATGGTTTCTCAGATTACACTGGTGGATTGCAACCTGACAATGAATTGCGTGAAGATATTGCAAACTTGGGTGTGCTTGGTGAACCACAAGAGCCATTATTAGCTTTAGCTTTAAATGTAATTGCTGGTAACACTTCAAAATCTAGCTTTGAGCCTATATTTCCAATTGATTTAATTTCCAGTTCTTCAGTTATGAAAGCTACGAACAATATGATGTTGATGGATGGGGTAATGAAAGCTCCTCAGTCTTCAAATAAATAGTAGGAAACTTACGTTGAAGCTATAACACGGCGTAAATTATTGTAGTAAAACTAAGAAATGAAGAATTTGAAATTAAGCTGGATACTTGTACTCTTTTTAGGTCTCTCCTGCAACAAGAGTGATGATGGCATAAGTGCTCCAGAGACGGTAAATCCTGATCCTGATGCAGGTGTTGAAGTTCAAGACTTTATGTGGAAGGCTATGAATTTCTGGTATTTTTGGCAAGCTGATGTAGCAGATTTAGCTGATGACAAGTTTCCAAACACTACAGAAGGCGTTGAAAGCTACACGGAGTTTTTATTGACGGAAGAAGATCCGGCCAACTTTTTCGATAATAAATTACGGTTTTCTGAAGATCGTTTTAGTTTCTTTTCTGATAACTATGTAGAACTTACAAATCAGTTGGCTGGAATTTCTAGGAGTAATGGATTAGAATTTGGTTTGGTACGTTTTCAAGGTAGTGATGATGTTTTTGGTTATGTACAATACATTATTCCTGGGTCAGACGCTGCAAACAAAGACATCAAGAGAGGTGATATTTTTACTGGTGTGAATGGACAAACCTTAGATATCAATAATTTTAGAGATTTATTGTTTGGAGAAGAAGATACGTATACCTTAAATATGGCAACAATATCTGGAGGAACCATAACGCCCAATGAAGTAGAGGTCATACTAACCAAAGAGCAAGGTCTTGCTGAGAATCCTGTTTTATTGGACAAAGTTTTTGAAATAGGGGACAAAAAAATCGGTTATATCATTTATAACGCCTTTACCAACGAATATGACGAGCAGTTGAATGATGCCTTCGGACGTTTCAAATCAAGCGGAGTTACTGATTTGGTTTTAGATCTTAGGTACAATCCAGGAGGATCTGTTAGAACTTCATTGTTTCTTTCCAGTATGATTTATGGTACCAATACAAATGATGTTTTTCTAAACGCTAGATATAATGAAAAATATCAGGAAATTCTGAGAGATAACAACACCGAAACTCGACGATTTTTTGCGGATAAAACTTCAGCCGGAACGGCTATCAACACGCTCAATCTATCAACCGTATACATTATTACAACCAACGGATCTGCATCTGCTAGTGAATTGGTAATAAATGGTCTAGAGCCTTATATGGAGGTTATTCAGATTGGCGAAGCAACTCGCGGAAAGAATGAATTTTCCGTAACCATGGTTGATGATAGAGAAAGCGATTTTGGCCCTTATGTGTATAATCCTGAACGAAAGAGCAAAATTCGACAAGGTAATAACTGGGCAATACAACCTTTGATCGGTCGTAACGAAAACGCAGACGGGTTCTCTGATTATACAAGTGGATTATTACCTGATATCGAACTCGAGGAAGATTTAGAAAACTTAGGAATTTTAGGCGATCAAAATGAGCCTTTACTCGCCAAGGCGATAGAACAAATAACTGGAGCGGGTAAAAGAAACTTTACGGTTAAAATGGCTGCAAAACCAATGACGAACTCTAAGATGTTCTCTTCTATTAAAGACAACATGTATATCACGAAATTACCAGAGGCCATTCAGTAAGAAGAGATCTCGTAAAAAGAGAAGGCTTGAGCAAAACTCAAGCCTTTTTTTGTTATAGCGTCAGGTTAAAGCCCATTCTAAAATTTCTTCCGCGTGTAGTAAAACCTAGTACTTCAGTAAAACTTTCGTTTAGCAGATTTGAAGCACTTAAAAATAGATTTAGTTTGTTGGGTATCATCGCATAACCAAAATACAAGTCTACTATACTATACGGATCTAAAGGAACATCAATCGCAGGAAAAACTCCAAAATCGCTATCCAAACGTTGTCCTATATAAGCATAACTTAAAGTAGCATTGGTCCGCTTAGAAAACTGATAACCAAAAGTTGCGTTCACCTTGTTTTTTGGTAATCGGATTGCGTTATCGCCTTTGCGTTCTGTAAAGGTATAGTTCACATTGAATTGCATATTCTGGTTTGGATTCCAATCCAATTCTAGCTCTACTCCTTGTGCATCAATCGTATTCTCAGCATTGATACTACCGAAAGTTATCGGATCAAAAGTGATGAAATTTTGTTCTTTTCGATTGAAATATAGCGCACTCAAACGTAACCGGTCATTACTAAAATATTCAAGCCCAGCTTCGATCGTTCGATCTTCTTCTGGTTCTAAATCAGGATTTGCTCCAAAGGCACCAAACAATTGTGTTAAATTGGGCGTTATATAAGAAGTAGCGTATGAGCTCAAAACTTTAATGTATCCTGACTTCGTTTTTACCACAAAGGAAGGATTCAAATTAAAAACGAAATTGCCACCGTATTCGGAGTGATTATTAAAGCGAGCTCCGGTGTTCAAATTAAGTCCAAAGTCTGAAACATACACCAAGTTCACATAGGGATCTAATATTGTAAAGTTTTTCTGGGTAGCTAAATCAGCGGTGTCATCAATATAATTTAAGCCTAAAACAGTATATAAATTATCATTGAATTTGTATTTATTAAAAGCATCGATTGCAAAATTATCTCCGGCAAAAGTATTAGGAAAGGCACTTATACTTTCTGAATTATAAGCGCCGTAAGCAGCATTTAGATTAAACGATCCGTTGGTATAGGTATACTGAGAAGAAATTCCTAACCGCTCTTGTTTCGATAAGAATTGATAAGGAGCATCAGACAAGCCAAAAGATTCATCAAAACTATTTTTTACTTTGGTTTGATTGCCATAAACAATCAAATTAAAATGTTCAGAAAAGCGATATCCTAATCGAACATCGGCACTTATTTTAGAAAAAGGATCTTTTTCGTTATCTGGTGTAACCAAAGCAGATAAGCCTTCGGCATAGGTATTCGAAGCACCAATGGCATAGGAGAACTTATTTAAAGTACCGCTAATTTTAGCACTATTTGACGATCGAGACAAATTATAGTTTTGGTCTACAGCCGTCTGATTTGTCCCTGCACTTGAAGATACGTTCAGAGCTATTTTTCGGCTCGAAGCCTTCTTTGTAGTAATATTGATAACGGCAGTTGCCGCATTAGGTCCGTACAGGGTACTAGAAGCTCCTTTGATGATTTCAATAGATGCTACATTTGCGCTTGATAATAAGCGTAAATCATACTCCGAAGAAAATGAAGATGGGTCAGCAACACGAACACCATCAATAATAATCAATACTTGGCGACCTCTACCGCCTCTGGCAAAAACACCTAAAACAATACCATCTCTACCCCTGCTTCCTACGATTTCAAAACCACTTTTAGTATTAATGATCTCAGGTATTGATTTTCCTTGATTTCTTTGTAGCTCCTCCGATGTAATCTTTATGACTGTTTTACCAGAATTTTCCCTTTTTAGCGGAAATCGAGAATCGGTCACAACCACTTCATCCAAATTCTCAGCAGGAATAGGATCTTTCTCAGATTCCTGTGCTGTAATTACTGCGCATAGCAAAATTGTTGCGCAAAAACTCAATACGTTTTTATTCATTTCAATTCATTCAAAAACGGGTATACGATATGTCTGTCCCCATACGCAAAACTTTTATCCCGAAAGTTTAACATTCGTTGTTTGAATCTGGCAGGTCTCCTGACTTGTTTTATGTTATTTGGCCTTCCCATCCGTTTTTAAAGGATAGTGACGTTGAAGAAAATAACATCTCAAATTAATGAGGTGTAGAAGTGAATTCAACACAAACTTACAGTTGCGGGAACAGTTCTGGTTTTTCACCAGATTCCCTTTTAATTTTATCGCTTTGAAAAGTGATAAAAACCAAAATTCGTTGCGAATGTAAACATTTTGTTTAATCTTTAAAGCAGAAGATTAAATAATACTACTTTTGAAAAATGCAATTTCCATTTCGATTCAAAAGTTTTCTTCATCTTATCCTTTTCTTCCTTTTGGTGTCATGCAAACCACAAAAGAAAGAGACGCTTCCAGATCATATTCTCGTTAATACAGAGAAAATTAAGTATGCAAAAGGGTTTTCCATTGAAAAATCAGCGAATGGAATGACCACCATCAAGATTACATCCCCTTGGCCAAATGCTGAAGCTAGTTTTACCTATGCGCTAATCCCTAGAGAAAAACTAGCCAGTATCACCTTAAACAAAAATGAATATGATGCTATTGTTGCCGTTCCTGTAAAGAATATAGTCGTTACCTCTACTACTCATATACCAGCTTTAGAGGCCTTGGGAGTTGAAGACCTTCTTGTCGGCTTTCCAGACACCAAATATGTTTCTTCAGAAAAAACAAGAAAACGCATCGATCAAGGACTCGTAAAAGAGCTAGGAAATAATGATGCCATCAATACAGAAATGACCATTGAACTTCATCCTGAATTGATTGTAGGTTTTAGTATTAGTAGCCAAAACAAAACCTATGCAACCCTACAAAGAAGTAATATTCCTGTGGTATACAATGGAGACTGGACCGAAGAAACCCCTTTAGGAAAAGCGGAATGGATTAAATTTTTTGCTCCTTTTTTTGAAAAAGAAAGTACCGCCAAAAAGATTTTTAACGATATCGAATCATCCTATTTAAAAACTAAAAATCTCGCAAAAACTGCTCCAAATATTTCAACCGTTTTAAGTGGTGCGATGTACAAAGATGTTTGGTACCTGCCTGGAGGTAAGAGTTGGGCTGCTCAGTTTTTAAGTGACGCCAATTCAAATTATCTATGGAAAGAAACTTTAGAAACAGGAAGTTTATCCCTCAGTTGGGAAAGTGTTTTAGCACAGGGTAAAAATGCTGATTTTTGGATTGGTCCGTCTCAATTCACGTCGTACAAAGACATGTTAGCCGCCAGTAAACATTACCAACAATTTGATGCTTTTAAAAACAAAAAGGTTTTTACATTTTCAAGTACTAGAGGAGCTACCGGAGGTTTGTTGTATTATGAACTGGCACCACAGCGCCCTGATTTGGTGTTGAAAGACCTTATTTCTATTTTACACCCCCCTTTATTACCAGATCACCAACCTGTATTTTTTAAGCCCTTAGAATAATTTGAAAAAAACTGGTTCATATCGTATTCCATTTATTTTTTTGCTTTTGGCACTTTCGCTATCATTTGTTTTAAATATTAGCTTTGGCTCTGTGAGCATTCCCTTT
Organism: uncultured Flavobacteriaceae bacterium; assembly: GCA_937936275.1. Lineage (GTDB taxonomy): Bacteria > Bacteroidota > Bacteroidia > Flavobacteriales > Flavobacteriaceae > Maribacter_C. The sequence continues at coordinate 8,339 of CALHCJ010000134.1, read as the reverse complement.
ACGCAAGTACTAAGCGAACTCTTCTCAGGGAAGATAGAAAACGAATCATGGAATTATATTCTATGGAGTTATCGCTTGCCAAAAGCCCTTACCGCTATACTGTCAGGCGGTGGTTTAGCCCTCAGTGGATTACTTATGCAAACGCTCTTTCGAAATCCGCTAGCCGGCCCCTTTGTTTTAGGGATTAGTTCAGGAGCCAGCTTAGGTGCCGCACTACTGATTATGGGCTCTTCTATTTTTTCAGGAATACTAAGCTTTGGTCTCATCAACACGATTTCTCTAGCAATCGCGGCCAGTGCGGGCAGCTTTCTGGTATTACTAGTTGTTCTTGCGGTAGCAACGCGAGTAAAAGACACGATGGCCTTGTTAATTATTGGTTTAATGTTCGGAAGCATTACCGCGGCAATCGTAAGTGTCCTTTCCTACTTTACCACTTCTGAAGAACTGCAACGCTATGTCTATTGGTCTTTTGGTAGTCTCGGAGACGTATCGTGGTCACAAGTTTCTTTGTTATCAGGAATTGTAATTATTGGAATTGCGCTAAGCATTGCATCCATTAAAACATTAAATGCACTTCTTTTGGGAGAAAATTATGCAAAGAGCTTGGGCGTGCAGCTCCAAAAATCACGTTATATAATTATCATTGCAACAGCTTTATTGGCAGGAAGCATTACCGCTTTTGCGGGACCTATTGCTTTTGTAGGTCTTGCAGTGCCTCATTTAGCACGGCAGCTCTTTAATACCACCAATCATCAAGTGTTGGTACCCGCAGTTTTGCTTTGTGGAGCTATCTTAATGTTGCTCTGTGACCTTATTGCGCAAATACCTAGTTCTGCAAACGTACTGCCTATCAATGCAATAACATCAATCATTGGAGCTCCAGTGGTCATATGGTTACTAACTCGTAAACAAAAAATGCTATTTTGAGCAAGGCAAAGCCACATACTACACTTTCTGCAAAGAACATTTCCATCGGATATAAAGACAAGGTTGTGGTGCAGCATATTAATTTTGAAGTATACCCCAGCGAGTTGGTAGCCATAGTCGGAATTAATGGCGTTGGAAAATCTACACTACTACGAACCTTGGCGAATCTACAAAGACCTCTGGCTGGTGAAATTTTATTAAAAAGTAAATCCTTAGAGCATTACACTACTACTGCTCTGGCATCGGAAATTAGCATCGTTTTGACGGAGCCCAGTGCTTCTAAAAACTTAACGGTATACGAGCTGATTGCTTTAGGAAGACAACCTTACACCAATTGGATAGGCAGTTTATCTGAAGAAGACGAAGCTAAAATTACCGAAGTTATAACGATGCTTCAGTTAGAAGAACTCAAGCATCAAAAGTGCTTTGAATTGAGTGATGGTCAATTGCAACGTGTAATGATTGCTCGTGCATTGGCACAAGATACTGACATTATTTTGTTGGATGAACCTACTACGCATTTAGATATCTATCATAAAGTGCAGATTTTAAAATTGTTGAAAAACATTGCTAGAGAAACTGGAAAAACCATTGTATTCACGAGTCATGAAATCGAAATGTCTTTACAACTTTGTGATCAGATGCTCTTATTAAAGCCTACATCTAGTCCCTTTGGAAAACCCAAGGAACTAATCGCTAAAGGATCATTTAATGACTTGTTTCCAAGAGATACGGTAAGCTTCGATGCTCAAACAGAAACCTTTCGTATTACAAAGTAAACTTAAAGCTTATTTCTTTTTGTGAGGCAATCTTGTATCTTTACTTCGAACACTAGAGCACACGAATGAACGAATACTTAATATATCTTTTAATAGGCGTAGTTTGCCTTGCAATTGGCTATTTTTTAGGGAATTACATCCGAAATCTCAAAACGGAATCTAGTCAGAGCGCACTGGAAGAACGGCAACAGCAATTGCAGAATAATGTGACCATTCTTGAGCAACGACTGCGCGATAGTGAGGAGCACAAAATGCATTTACAAACAGAAAAAGAGCAGTTGGGTAATCAAATTGTTCGCTACCAAGCGGATATGGAAAATCTTCAGCTTAAAAACCGAGAACAAAAGGAAGAAGTTGAAAAGCTGCAAGAAAAATTTACCAAAGAATTTGAAAACCTTGCGAATAAAATACTTGAAGAGAAAAGTCTAAAATTTACTGAGCGTAATGAGAAAAACATCAAAGATATTCTTACGCCTTTAAATGAGAAAATACAATTGTTCGAAAAGAAGGTAGAAGAGAGTCAAAAAGAAAATATAAGTATTCATTCTGCGCTGAAAGAACAGTTATTAAACCTTCAAACACAAAATTTAAAAATTACGCAAGAAGCTGAGAATTTGACTAAAGCCCTTAAGGGAGATAGTAAAATGCAAGGCAACTGGGGTGAATTGGTTCTAGAGCGTGTACTTGAAAAATCTGGTTTAGAAAAAGATAGAGAATATATTGTACAGCAGAGTTTTACCTTAGAAGACGGTTCTCGCGTGCTTCCCGATGTGATTATTAATCTTCCTGACGGAAAGAAGATGATTGTAGATTCTAAAGTTTCTCTAACAGATTATGAGCGTTATGTGAACGCCGAAGAAGATGAACTACAAGCAAAATATCTGAAAGATCATATCAATTCCCTCCGCAGGCATGTGGACCAACTATCCGCTAAAAAGTATGAAGATTTGTACGAAATGGAAAGTCCTGACTTTGTATTACTCTTCATTCCTATTGAACCTGCATTTGCTATAGCCATAAATAATGATAACTCATTGTATAACAAGGCTTTTGAGCAGAATATTGTAATCGTTACTCCATCTACTTTATTGGCTACCTTACGCACGATAGACAGTATGTGGAACAATGAAAAACAGCAACGCAATGCTATCGAAATTGCCAGACAAGCGGGAGCACTTTATGATAAATTTGAAGGTTTTGTCGGTGACCTTATGAAGGTTGGTAAGAAAATGGATGATGCGAAAGATGAATACAAAGGCGCTATGAATAAATTGGTAGAGGGACGCGGTAATATTATCACAAGTATTGAGAAATTAAAGAAAATGGGCGCGAAAGCAAAGAAGTCTATTCCTGAGCCGATCTTGAAACGAGCACAAGAAGATGATTTTGAAGAACCTAAATTAGAATTATGAAAAAAGTATTAGGTATTGGGGTATTTGGTATGATTGCCGTTTTCATGGCGTACTACGCGTTTATCTATTTTGTCACCTATAGTGAAGGCACGCGATCAGGAGAATTAATAAAGTTCAGTAATAAAGGTGTCCTTGTGAAAACTTGGGAAGGCGAAATCAGCCAGGGTATTTCAGGGGCCCAGATATTTACTTTTTCTGTATTAGATAAAGACGAAAAAGTGATTGAAAAGCTGCAAGAATATCAAGGGCAATATGTAAAACTTACCTATGTCGAACGTTATGCCACTTTCTTTTGGCTAGGAGATTCGAAGTACTTCGTTACAGAAGTCGAGAAAGAACAATCACCTCATATTCGGAATTAATACCATGGATGAATTTAAAACCGCACGCGAATCTCGACTCTCGATCACAGAATTGATGCTCCCCTCCCATTCTAACTTTGGGGGAAAAATTCACGGTGGCCACATTCTTAGCCTTATGGACCAAATTGCTTTTGCATGTGCTTCAAAACATTCTCAAAAGTATTGCGTAACGGCATCTGTGAATCGCGTAGATTTCCTGCAACCTGTTGAAGTTGGTGAATTATTGACCTTGAAAGCTTCTGTAAATTATACGGGGCGGACTTCAATGGTAGTCGGTGTTCGTGTGGAATCCGAGAACATTACCACAGGCAAAAAGAAACATTGCAATTCATCTTACTTTACCATGGTCGCTAAAGATTCAGATGGTAAAAGCATGAAAGTACCTGGTTTATTGGTGGAAGATCATCAGGGTATACGTCGTTTTGCTCGCAGTAAATTTAGAAAAGAAGCAGCTTTTAAGAGAGATACCCAGTTTGAAGCAAAGAATTTTGATGCAGAAAGCTATATTGCTTTTTTGAATAAAGAGAACATCAAAATTATCTTGAAGTAAATAAGCACAGAGCGAACACGCAGGGCATTAAAGCAAAAATTAACATTAATTTGGACGTGAGTGTTGTAGCATTTTACATTGCGATGATCGTGTAGATGTTTACGAACCAATCCTAGCAATTTAAAAAGCTTACATTTACTTCTAACCGAAGTATAAATCCATAGCAATAAGATCGTCACCCCATTTCGGCGGCATCCTTATCTATAAACCATATCAATTTTCCTGAAGTCGGCTTTACGAGACGTGCCGGATAATTTCGATAATCTCCTTTTTGGTTTATGATCTCATCGAATTTTTCAGCTTTGTTTGATCCTGTCACTAAAAAAACTACGCAATCAGCATTATTTATAATTTGACCTGTAATAGAAACACGCCGTTGCCCTGAATCAGGGTGAACGGCTACCTCACAATACTGGTTGGAATACCAAAGGTTTATCTCATGAGGAAAAATAGAAGCTGTATGCCCGTCATCACCCATGCCCAAAATTACCATGTCAAATTGAGGAATGCCATTCACTGAAGGGAGATTTGTCGCTAATACACCCGAATATCTTTTTGCTTCACGCTCTGGATCATTCTCACCTTTGATACGATGAATATTTTTCTCAGGAATATCAATTTTTGAAATCAAATGCTCCTGCGTCATTTTGTAATTACTATCATCATCGGTGGGGTCTACACAGCGTTCATCGCCCCAATACAAATGCACACCGCTCCAATCAATATCCTCTTGAAAATTTGCGGCAAGTTCATCGAATACTATTTTTGGAGTACTGCCACCAGATAAGGCGATATGCACCGTATCTCTAGCGGCTATTAAAATGGCTAAATATCTTGAGAAGTTTAAAGCAACTTCTTGTTTTGTTTTGTATGTTTTTATTTTCATTCTAGGGGATCAATTTAACTAGCGTATAAATTCTAGGTCCTGTTTTATTAACAAATTACACAGAATCCGGGGTCGTCCGCTAAATTCTCCCCTGGATTACGCCACATGCCTAAACCTTCAATGAGTTCATCTGCATTTTCAGGACCCCATACGCCCGCAGAATACCCATAGACCTTTGCATCTGAAGTTTTCCAATAGTTTAAAATGGGGTCTACAAACTCCCATGCTGCTTCTACTTCATCTGCTCGCGCATATAAAGTAGCATCTCCCTGCATGGCGTCTAACAAAAGACGCTCGTAGGCTTCCATAACATGTGTTTCCGTTAAACTTGAGTAATAGAAATCTAGATTTGCGCGCTCCACTTTAAAACCTTGACCCGGAACTTTAACTCCAAATTTTATCAAAACACCCTCATCAGGTTGAATTCGAATGACCAGTTTGTTGTCTTTATTCGTCATACCCGAATCTTTAAAAATCTGATGGTGAGGCGACTTGAAGTGAATGACAACTTCAGTTACTTTTGTAGGCATGCGCTTTGCAGTTCGCACATAAAAAGGAACATCTGCCCAACGCCAATTATCTACAAAAAACTTTAAGGCTGCATAGGTTTCTGTTATGGAATTGGGGTCAACCCCCTCTTCTTCACGATATCCTTTTACTTTCTCTCCATTGATCACAGAGCTCACGTACTGGGCCCGAATGGTATGATCGTGTAAAACTTTCTTATCGGTCATAATCCGAAGAGACTTTAAAGCCTTTAATTTCTCATTTCGAATTTCTTCCGCATCCGCACTCAAAGGAGGTTCCATCACAATTAAGGCGACAATCTGTAATAGATGACTTTGAAACATATCACGTAAAGCTCCTGATTTATCATAATAACCGGCTCTTTTTTCTACGCCGCCGCTTTCGGCATTCGTTATTTCAACATGATGTATATAATTTCTGTTCCAAAGTGGTTCAAAAATACTATTCGCAAAACGAGTTACCAGCAAATTCTGAACGGTTTCCTTACCCAAGTAATGATCAATTCTAAAAATTTGAGATTCTTTGAAATAACGCTGAAGAATAGTATTGAGTTCTTTTGCAGTGTCTAAACTATAACCAAAAGGTTTTTCAACAATCAATCGTCGCCAACCCTCATTTTCGTCATCTAAATCTTGTTCATGCAAACCTTTAGAAATCGACTCATACGCCGATGGAGGAACAGAAAGATAGAAAATGTAGTTGCTATCCGTTTGATGCGTTTCATTCAAGTCGGCAATTCGATCGCTCAAGGGTCCGTAATCAGAATCTTGATCGTCGCTTAATTCATGATAAAAAAGCTTATCTACAAATTGATCAATAATCTTCTCACTATCTTTCTTGATCTCATCTTTCAAATGTTTGCTTTCTAAAACTACATTTTTACGAAACTCTTCGTCAGACCAAGCACTACGACTAGCACCCAAAACCACAAAATTATCAGGTAAGTGACCGTCTACAGCAAGGTTTAAAATAGCGGGTATCAACTTTCGGGCAGTCAGGTCTCCAGAAGCTCCGAAAATAATCAACATTTGATTTTCTGTCATATTCATAGGGTTGCTCTTATTTACAGGTTAAAAGTATCGAAAAGAAAAAGGTTTCACAACGACTTTAGATGAAGTTTTAACCCCTTCTCGTTATTTTAATTTATTTTTGAGAAAGGACATTTTTAATTCATATTAATAACAGTAAATGAAGGGTACATACGATTTCGGATTAGTAGGTTTAGGCGTCATGGGGCGCAATTTTATTCTTAACGTTGCAGATAACGGGTTTTCAGCTTTTGGTAATGATCTTGATGAAGAAAAAGTAAGTGCGCTGATTGAAGAAGGTGGCGATATACAAAAAGTAAATGCGAGTTCGGGGGCAAAAACATTTGTTGATTCGCTGTCCACACCCCGAAAAATCATGTTGTTGGTACCCGCGGGAAAAGTGGTAGATGCTGTGATCGAAAGCCTTTTACCCCTATTAGATAAAGATGATATTATTATTGACGGTGGAAATTCTTTCTTTACCGATACCGACCGAAGAGAAGCGTATTTAGCAGACAAAGGCATTCATTTCTTTGGAGCTGGTGTTTCAGGTGGTGCCAAAGGTGCTCGCTTGGGGCCAAGTATTATGCCTGGTGGTAATCGTGAGGCCTACCAACACGTAAAACCTATTTTCGAAGCGGTTTCCGCGAAGTACAACGGAGAACCCTGTGTGACCTATTTAGGACCAAAATCTGCTGGAAACTATGTAAAAATGGTACACAATGGCATTGAATACGGACTCATGCAATTGACTTCTGAAATTTATGATGTACTAAAAAAAGGAGGACACTTCAACAATGATGAACTCCACCAAACCTATGCGCAATGGAATGCCGGACGCTTACAATCCTTCTTGGTGCAAATCACTTCAGAAATTTTTGAACAAGAGGATGATCTTGGTGATGGCCGTTTGGTAGATAAAATCTTAGACAAAGCAAAACAAAAAGGCACTGGAAAATGGACCAGCCAAAACGCTATGGACTTAGGCATTCCAGTACCTTCGATTGATATTGCCGTAAGCATGCGCGAAATCTCAGCCTTAAAAGAGGAACGTATCAAAGCGGATGAACTGTATGACCGACCCGCAGTTGCTGCCATGGATAAACAAAAATTAAAAGGGCTTGCTGAACAAGCACTATACTTTTCGTTTATCATTACCTATGCTCAAGGTTTGCATCAATTAGCAGATGCCTCAAAAGAATATGGCTATGACCTTGATATTTCTGAGATCGCTAAAATTTGGCGAGCAGGGTGTATCATCAGAGCGGGACTCTTAGCTGATATAACCGAAGCTTTTAAAGCAGATAGCAACTTACCCAACCTGTTACTTTCGCCCACTTTTGTTTCTAAAGTACAAAGCACCGTAGCGGCTGCTCGTGAATTGGTTGCTTACGCAGCAACCAATGGTATACCCTTACCAGGACTCTCTAATTCATTAACGTATTTTGACGCATACACTTCAAGTCGTTTGCCTTTGAATTTAATTCAAGCACAACGTGACTATTTTGGTTCACATACCTATGAGCGTTTAGATCAAGAAGGTACTTTTCATACGGAATGGGAAGCCTAAGCGAAAACTACATCAGTACGCTGTTGAAAAGTCCGAACAACTAATCTTGGTAATCGGACTTTTTTGTAGGAATTTTAATGCTCCAATTAAAAAGGCTAAGCGTACTAAGGTACTCTTAGCTAATTGTTGTAGTGCATTATCAAAAAGAATGGAATTTAACGACATATCCTATCGTATAAAAGTTTTATTAAAATCGGTTAAATCCTATCTAGGGCACCATGAAATAAAAAAGGGTGTATTAACTCAGGAAAAAATAATTGATGAAAACGGAAAAGAAATAATTAGATTAACCTACAA
>CALHCJ010000133.1 GCA_937936275.1 uncultured Flavobacteriaceae bacterium | reverse complement strand
TTCCATTAACTGAACAGAATATTCAGATTTTTTTCCACGACGTCTTGCGTTACCGTGTTGTCCTGGAGGAAAATTTTTCTTTTCAAAAGACTTATCGTCTCCGAAAATCGCCTCTCCAAACTTACGAGCGATTTTACTTTTGGGTCCTGTGTATCTTGCCATTTTCTTTGTGTTTGAAACGTGGTTATGAATTAAGGCTTTGTCCTTCGATAACCGCTAGCACGTTTCTGTGAAATATTAAAATTGAATAATTAAACTCTTCTTCTTTTTGGAGGTCGACAACCATTATGCGGCATTGGCGTAACGTCAATAATCTCAGTCACCTCAATACCAGAATTGTGAATCGCACGGATTGCCGATTCTCTTCCGTTACCTGGTCCTTTAACGTAAACCTTTACTTTTCTCAAACCAGCCTCATGTCCTACTTTAGAACAATCTTCAGCAGCCACTTGAGCAGCATAAGGCGTATTTTTTTTAGAACCTCTGAAACCCATCTTACCAGCAGACGACCAAGAAATGACATCTCCCTTTTTGTTGGTTAATGAGATTATAATATTATTGAAGGATGCCGTTACGTGAGCTTCACCAACAGATTCTACAATAACCTTACGTTTTTTTGTTGTTTTAGTACCTGACTTTGCCATACTACCCTACTTATTATTTAGTTGCTTTTTTCTTATTAGCAACTGTTTTTCTTTTTCCTTTTCTAGTTCTAGAGTTATTCTTTGTTCGCTGCCCTCTTAATGGAAGACCCGATCTATGTCGAATGCCTCTATAACAACCAATATCCATCAAACGCTTGATATTCAATTGTGTTTCAGAACGCAATTCACCTTCAATAGTATAACTAGCTACAGATTCACGAATACGACCAATTTCATCATCGTTCCATTCAGAAACTTTGGTGTCTTCACTCACTTTGGCCGTAGCCAATATCTCTTTCGCTCTGCTACTACCAATTCCAAAAATATAGGTTAGCGCAATAACGCCTCTTTTTTGTTTTGGTATATCAATACCTGCAATTCTAGCCATAATTAACCTTGTCTTTGTTTAAACCTAGGATTCTTTTTGTTGATTACATACAACCTACCTTTTCTGCGAACAATCTTGCAGTCGGCACTTCTCTTTTTTACTGATGCTCTAACTTTCATCTCTATATCTTAATATCTATACGTAATTCTTGCTTTTGTCAAATCATACGGACTCATCTCTAACTTCACCTTATCACCAGGAAGCAATTTAATATAATGCATGCGCATCTTACCTGAGATATGTGCCGTCACTACGTGACCATTTTCTAACTCCACCCGAAACATTGCATTTGACAACGCTTCTATTATGGATCCATCTTGCTCTATTGCTGCCTGTTTAGCCATAATCTTATGCTACTTTTCTATTCTTTCCTGTTTTCATCAAACCATCATAGTGACGATTCAACAAATACGCATTTACTTGTTGTACGGTATCTATCGCAACACCCACCATAATTAAGAGGGATGTTCCACCAAAGAACAATGCCCAATTTCCTTGCACCCCTAAGAATTTAACCACAATTGCAGGTAATACTGCCAACAGTGCTAAAAATATAGAACCTGGTAAAGTAATCAACGACATAATCTTATCTAAGAAATCGCCCGTTTCTTTCCCCGGACGTATTCCTGGTATAAACCCTCCACTACGCTTCAAATCATCTGCCATCTTATTGGTTGGCACTGTAATAGCTGTGTAGAAGTATGTAAATATTATGATTAAGAAACCAAACAACAAATTATAAGCCAATCCGAAGGGATCAGAAAATTGCGTTTGAATCCATTGTCCCGTTTCTCCTTCAATTAATCCTCCGATCAAGCCCGGAACAAACATTATTGCTTGCGCGAATATAATAGGCATTACCCCTGAAGCGTTCAATTTTAATGGAATGTATTGTCTGGTACCCATTGCATTTTTCTCGTAGCCTCCTGATGCAGTTCTTCTAGCGTACTGAACCGGTATTTGACGTGTTGCCATTACCAAAAGAACACAAGCCAAAATGACCAAGAACCAAATAATAACTTCTACCAAAATTAACATTGGACCACCATTACCATCCAATCTTGTAACTACTTCTTGAGCAAAAGCTTGAGGCATAGTAGCAATAATTCCGATCATGATTAATAAAGAGATACCGTTACCAATACCTTTATCTGTAATTTTCTCACCTAACCACATTGCGAATACACAGCCCGTTACTAGAATAATTACTGCTGGGGCCATGAAATCAACTCCTTTTCCTAATAAAAAAGCCGTATCGGGAACACCGAATGCACCTAATCCTAGAAGATATGCTGGCGCTTGAACGATACAAATACCGATGGTCAACCATCTGGTAATTTGATTGATTGTTTTTCTACCACTCTCACCTTCTTTTTGTAATTTCTGTAAATATGGAATTGCAATTCCCATCAATTGAACAACAATCGATGCTGAGATATAAGGCATTATTCCAAGAGCAAAAATTGAAGCATTCGCGAAGGCACCTCCAGTAAAGGCATTTAATAAACTAAAAATACCCTGGTCAGTACCGTCAACTAGACCCCCTAATTGAGCAGAGTCAATACCTGGAATCACAATTTGACATCCAAACCGATATACCAAAAGAAGACCTAAGGTAATTAGTATTCTATTCCTTAGCTCATCAATTTTCCAAATATTGGATAGTGTCTCGAAAAAATTCTTCATAGTTTGCTTTGCCTTATAAACTTATTGCTTCACCACCAGCAGCCTCGATAGCCGCTTTAGCAGTAGCAGTAAATTTATGTACTGAAATCTTTAAGGATGCCTTTAATTCGCCACCACCTAAAATCTTTACCAATTCATTCTTACGCACTAATCTATTTTCAACAAGCGTTTCAAATGTGACAGTGTCTTTAATAGCACCGTTATCAACTAACTCTTGTAACTTAGATAGATTGATACCTTGATACTCTTTTCGGTTAATGTTTGTAAAACCAAATTTAGGTACACGTCTTTGCAATGGCATTTGACCACCTTCAAAACCTATCTTTTTAGAGTAACCCGATCTTGATTTAGCCCCTTTATGACCTCTCGCTGCGGTACCACCTTTTCCTGATCCTTGACCACGACCTAATCGCTTTCCGTCTCTATTGACAGCGCCTTCAGCTGGTTTTAAATTACTTAAATTCATTACCGTATATGTATTAAGCTTCTTCTGTAGAAACTAAGTGTTTAACTTTATCTATCATGCCTAGTATACTAGGTGTATTCTCGTGCTCAACAACCTGACCGATTCTTTTCAATCCAAGAGCTTCTAAAGTTCTCTTTTGGTTCAGTTGCCTTTTAATAGCACTCTTCTCTTGTTTTACTTTAATCTTTGCCATTATATCGTTGATTATCCTTTAAAAACTTTCTCTAAGGAAACACCTCTTTGTTTTGCTATCGTATGAGCACCTCTCAATTGCAGAAGCGCATCAAAAGTTGCCTTAACTACGTTGTGAGGATTTGAAGAACCTTGCGACTTTGAAAGTACATCGTGAACACCAACAGCCTCTAACACCGCTCTTACCGCGCCACCTGCAATAACACCAGTACCGTGAGATGCTGGTTGAATATAAACTCTTGCCCCACCAAACTTACCTTTTTGTTCGTGTGGCAAGGTGGCCTTATTTAAAGGAATACGAATTAAATTCTTTTTAGCATCTTCAATTGCCTTAGCAATAGCGGTAGCAACTTCTTTAGATTTACCCAAACCGTGACCTACAACTCCATTCTCATCACCCACAACAACAATTGCAGAGAATCCGAATGCTCGTCCACCTTTTGTTACCTTGGTAACCCTTTGGATTCCGACCAATCTATCTTTCAAATCTAAACCACCTGGTTTAACGGTTTCAACGTTTTTGTATTTTTGGTACATGCTCTTATTTTAGAATTTTAATCCTGCTTCTCTTGCTCCTTCAGCCAAAGCTTTTACTCTACCGTGGTATAGGTTTCCTCCTCTATCGAAGGCTACTTTATCAACACCTGCCTTGATAGCCATTTCTGCGATTGACTTACCAACCAGAGTCGCAACTTCACTTTTTGTTCCTTTAGCCTTTGCTAAACTTTTATCTCTTGAAGATACAGCCACCAAAGTTTTTCCCTCAACATCATTAATAATTTGAGCATAAATTTCTTTGTTACTTCTGAAAACCGATAATCTTGGTCTTGCAGCAGTTCCGGCAGATACTTTACGTATCCTTCTTCTAATTCTTAATTTTCTTTGTGCCTTTGATAGTTTCATCTGATAAAACTTATTTATTTTTTAAGGTCAGATGTAATTTGCAATTAAACATCTTAACTAAACATTCGAGCCTTTGACAGCTCATTTCATGATAACACTAATATTATGCTGATTTACCTGCTTTTCTTCTTAATTGCTCTCCAACAAACTTGATACCTTTTCCTTTGTAAGGTTCTGGCTTACGGAAACCTCTGATCTTTGCAGCCACTTGACCAACAAGTTGCTTATCAAAAGAGGTAAGCTTTACAATTGGATTCTTACCTTTTTCTGAAATTGTTTCCACCTTTACTTCAGGAGCTAAGTCGATAACTATATTATGAGAAAAACCGAGTGCTAAATCTAACTTCTGACCTTGATTGCTAGCTCTGTAACCAACACCAACAAGTTCCAATTCTTTAGTCCAACCTTTAGAAACACCTTCTACCATGTTAAGAACTAAAGATCTGTAAAGACCATGTTTTGCCTTGTGTTCTTTAGAATCAGATGGTCTGGTTACCCATGCTTGACCGTCTTCAATCTTCACAGAAACACCTGAGAATTCTTGAGTTAACTCACCTAATTTACCTTTTACAGTAATCACGTTTTCGTTAACTTCTATCGCAACGCCTTCGGGAATTGCTATCGGATTATTACCTATTCTAGACATTTTCTAAATCTTTTTGCTGATTAATATACGTAACAAAGAACCTCGCCACCTACATTTTCGTTTTTCGCTTGCTTACTCGTCATTACACCATGTGATGTAGAAACAATAGCGACACCTAATCCGTTCAAAACTCTAGGCAAATCGTCAGAACCAACATACTTACGCAAACCTGGCTTACTAACTCTTTGTAATTTCTTAATAACAGGATCTTTGGTGAACTTGTCATATTTCAAAGCTATTTTAATGCTTCCTTGAACCTTATCCTCTTCAAACTTGTAACTCAAAATGTATCCTTGATCGAATAATATCTTGGTTATTTCTTTCTTCACTCTAGATGAAGGAATCTCAACAACTCTATGACCCGCGCTATTCGCGTTTCTTACTCTCGTTAAGTAATCTGCTATAGTATCTGTAACCATTCTTATATATTTTGGTAACGGTTTCTAATTATATCCATTAGACCTGAGACCAGTTATTATTTAAACCTACCAACTTGCCTTTTTGACACCTGGTATTAATCCTTGGTTGGCCATTTCTCTGAAAGTAACCCTAGAAATTCCGAATGTCCTCATGTAACCTTTAGGTCTCCCAGTAATTTTACATCTGTTATGCATACGAACAGGCGAAGCGTTTTTCGGCAATTTCTGTAACGCTTCATAGTCACCAGCTTCCTTCAAAGCTTTTCTCTTTTCAGCATATTTAGCTACAGTCGCTGCCCTTTTTCTCTCGCGGGCTTTCATTGATTCTTTAGCCATATTATTTCTTTTTAAAAGGTAATCCTAATTCTGTTAATAATGATTTCGCTTCCTTATCGGTCTCAGCGGTCGTAACGAAAGTAATATCCATTCCATTTATTCTATTGATCTTGTCAATATTCACTTCAGGAAAAATAATTTGCTCAGTTACACCAAGGCTGTAATTTCCTCTACCATCAAAACCAGTAGCTTTGATTCCTTGAAAATCACGTACCCGTGGTAACGCACTTGTTACTAAACGATCTAAGAATTCATACATTCTCTCACCGCGAAGTGTAACCTTAGCGCCAATCGGCATACCCTTACGAAGCTTAAATGTGGCAACGTCCTTCTTAGAAATAGTCGCTACCGCCTTTTGACCCGTAATCATGGTCATTTCATCAACCGCATGGTCAATTAATTTTTTATCAGCTACAGCAGCACCAACACCTCTACTCACTACGATCTTTTGTAGCTTAGGCACTTGCATTACATTCTTGTAACCAAATTCTTCCGTCAACGCACCTACAATGCGCTCACCATATTCTTTTTTTAATCTTGCAACGTAAGCCATAACTAAATTACTTCATTGGATTTCTTAGCAAATCGTACTTTTTTACCATCTCTAACTTCGTAGCCTACTCTAGTGGTATCACCAGATTTAGCATCAATAAGTGAAAGATTGGAAACATGTATCATAGCCTCCTTTTGAACAATACCACCCTGTGGGTTCTTTGCACTAGGCTTTTCATGTTTAGAAACCATATTAGCTCCTTCAACAATTGCTTTATTCTTTTCAATATCAACACGCATTACTTTACCTTCTGTACCTTTATGGTCACCAGCAGTAATTCGTACTGTATCTCCTGTTTTAATTTTCAACTTTTTCATCGTAACCTATAAATTAAAGTACCTCAGGGGCTAATGAAACAATTTTCATGAACTGCTTATCACGAAGTTCTCTAGCAACTGGTCCGAAGACACGAGTTCCTCTCATTTCACCGGTTGGGTTTAGTAGCACACAAGCATTGTCATCGAAACGGATATAAGATCCATCTGGTCTTCTTACTTCCTTTTTAGTCCTAACAACAACTGCCGTAGAAACTGCTCCCTTTTTGATACCTCCATTCGGAGTTGCCTCCTTAACAGTAACCACAATCTTATCACCGATAGAAGCATATCTTCTTTTCGTTCCTCCCAATACACGAATGGTCAAAACTTCCTTTGCTCCTGTATTATCTGCTACTTTTAACCTTGATTCTTGTTGTAACATAATTATTTAGCTCTTTCTAAGATTTCTACTAACCTCCAACACTTGGTCTTGCTTAAAGGGCGTGTTTCCATAATTTTTACGGTATCGCCTTCCTTGCAATCATTCTTTTCATCATGTGCAACGTACTTCTTCGTTTTTAAAACGAATTTACCGTACATAGGGTGCTTTACTCGCTTCACCTCTGCAACCACGATAGATTTCTCCATCTTGTTGCTAGTTACAACCCCTACTCTCTCTTTTCTTAAGTTTCTTTTTTCTTCCATAAAGCAGAACCAGTTATTGGTTTTCCCTATTAGTTAATTCTGTTGCTAAACGCGCTACTGTTCTTCTAACCTTTCTAATTTGAAGTGGGTTTTCCAAAGGAGTAACGAAGTGCGCTATTTTCAAGTTTGCATGCTCTTTTTTGAACTCAGCATGCTTTAGTTTTAGCTCTTCTACAGATAATTCTTTTATTTCCTTTTTTTTCATGATTTCCTCCAAATTAGTCTTGAGCCGTATAATCTCTTGCAACTATAAATTTTGTTTTCACTGGTAATTTCTGAGCCGCTAAACGCAACGCTTCTTTTGCTACTTCCATAGGCACTCCAGCAACCTCAAACATAATTCTACCAGGTAACACACGAGCAACAAAATATTCAGGAGCACCCTTACCTTTACCCATACGTACCTCCAAAGGTTTCTTAGTTATTGGCTTGTCTGGAAATATCTTAATCCACAGCTGCCCTTCTCTTTTCATGAATCTTGTAGCAGCTATACGAGCAGCTTCAATTTGACGCGCTGTTATAAAATTAGTATCCAAAGATTTAAGACCAAACATACCATTTGAAAGCAAATGCCCTCTACTAGCGATGCCCTTCATACGGCCCTTTTGCATCTTACGAAATTTCTGTCTTTTCGGTTGTAACATTCTCTAATTCTTTAAAAAATTACTTTCTACGACGTGGCTTTCTTTGACCATCCTTTTTGCCGCCCTTATCTCCTTGACCTTTCTTCATACCAACTAAGGGAGAAAGTTCTCTTTTGCCATATACCTCACCCTTCATAATCCAAACTTTAATACCTAATTTACCATAGGTAGTTTGAGCTTCATGCAGAGCATAATCAATATCTGCACGAAAAGTAGATAATGGAATTCTTCCATCTTTATAGGACTCTGAACGTGCCATTTCAGCACCATTCAAACGACCTGAAATCTGAATTTTTATACCTTCAGCGTTCATTCTCATTGCTGCTGCGATTGCCATTTTTATAGCGCGTCTAAATGAAATTCTACTCTCAATTTGACGAGCAACACTCGCGGCAACTAAGTTAGCATCAACTTCTGGTCTTTTTATTTCGTAGATATTAATCTGTACTTCTTTACCAGTAATCTTCTTTAACTCTTCTTTAAGCTTATCAACTTCCTGTCCACCTTTACCAATAATAATTCCTGGTCGTGCAGTAGTTACAGTTACTGTTATTAATTTAAGCGTACGTTCAATTATAACTCTAGATACGCTAGCTTTAGCTAAACGTACAAAGATGTACTTACGAATTTTACTATCCTCAGCTAGTTTATCTCCATAATCGTTACCACCGTACCAGTTAGATTCCCACCCTCTGATAATTCCAAGACGATTCCCTATTGGATTTGTTTTCTGTCCCATTCTAGCTTTCAATTATATTATTAGACCCCAAAACCAATGTTACATGGTTCGAACGCTTTCTTATTCTATGTGCTCTTCCTTGTGGAGCTGGTCTCAATCTTTTCAACATTGCACCACTATCAACACGAATCTCTTTAACCACCAATGCAGCCTCTTCTACGTTCGCATCTTCATTTTTTGCCTGCCAATTTGCTAATGCAGACAAAAGCAATTTTTCCAATTTACGCGAAGCCTCTTTGGGATTGAATCTCAAAATAGCCAATGCCTTTTCAACTTCTACACCTCTAACCAAATCAGCAACAATGCGCATCTTTCTTGGTGAGGTAGGGCAATTGTTCAATTTTGCAAATGCTACCTGTTTCTTTTCAGCCTTTATTCTTTCGGCCATCTGTTTTTTTCGAACTCCCATAGCTTACTTTTTTCCTTTGTTCTTAGCCCCAGCATGACCTCTAAAAGATCTTGTTGGAGAAAATTCTCCCAACTTGTGACCAACCATGTTCTCTGTAACAAATACAGGAACAAACTGCCGCCCGTTATGTACAGCAATGGTTAAACCTACAAAATCAGGTGTTATCATAGAAGCTCTTGACCATGTTTTAATAACCGACTTCTTTCCAGAAGAAGCGTTCTGCTCGATCTTTTTATCTAAGCTATAATGAACGTAAGGTCCTTTTTTTAGTGAACGTGCCATTTTTTTCTACTTTTTATTTCTTTCTACGTTCTATTATATATTTGTTTGTGCTCTTGGTCTTCTGTCGAGTTCTGTATCCCTTTGCAGGTATACCGTTTCTCGACCTTGGATGACCACCCGAAGCTCTACCTTCACCACCACCCATTGGGTGATCGACAGGATTCATCGCTACAGGTCTTGTTCTCGGTCTCTTACCTAACCATCTGCTTCTACCCGCTTTACCAGAAACCAATAATTGATGATCTGAATTGGATACCGCCCCAATAGTTGCTAAACAGCCTGAAAGAATAAGTCTTGTTTCCCCTGAAGGCATTTTAACAGTAACGAACTTTCCATCCTTCGCCATCAATTGAGCAAAGGTACCAGCGCTTCTTGCCATCACCGCACCCTGTCCAGGACGCAGTTCTATACATGAAATAATAGTTCCTAATGGAATTTCGCTCAAAGGAAGTGCATTACCTATCTCAGGAGCAGCCGTTGCCCCAGAATTCACCTTTTGATCTACTTTCAAACCGTTTTGAGCAATTACATATCTCTTTTCACCATCTGCATACTCTAATAACGCAATAAACGCTGTACGGTTTGGATCATACTGTATCGATTTAACCGTTGCAGCAATTCCTTGCTTTTCACGTTTAAAATCAATAACACGATACCTCCTTTTATGACCTCCACCTTTTTGGCGCATGGTCATCTTTCCTTGACTATTTCTACCTCCGGACTTTTTTAACGGAGCGAGCAAGCTCTTCTCCGGCTTATCAGTTGTTATGGCGTCAAATCCATTTACAACTCTAAAACGCTGTCCAGGAGTTACTGGTTTTAATTTTCTAACTGACATTGTTTGTCTTTATAGATTACTGTAAAAATCAATAATATCTCCTTCGGCTACATCAACTATCGCTTTCTTAATAGCATTTGTTTTGCCATGTTGAATACCTGTTTTGGTATATCGTGATTTTCTGGTCGGACCGTAATTCATAGTACGCACCTTTTTCACCGAAACTCCATAAGCCGCCTCTACAGCTTCTTTAATTTGAATCTTGTTGGCCTTTGGATCAACAACGAAACCATAACGGTTATTCAACTCGCTGTCCGCAGTCATCTTTTCCGTTATAATTGGTTTTATCAACACACTCATGGTTTTCCTATTTATTTAAATTCGAGACGATACCTTCTAGCGAACCTTCTAGCAGTACAATATTATTTGCATTTAATATTTTGTAAGTACTTAATTCTGAGTTGGTTACAACATCAGTGCGCTTCAAATTACGCGAAGACAAATATACACCATTATTTGAATCACCCAACACAAAAAGAGACTTTTTGTTTTCAAGTCCTAAAGACTTCAAAACCTGAACAAAATCTTTGGTTTTTGGAGCTTCAAAATTGAAGTCCTCTACCACTAAAATTGCCTTTTCACTTGACTTAATACTCAAGGCAGATTTACGTGCCAAACGCTTCAAGTTTTTATTCAATTTTTGTGAATAATCTTTAGGTCTTGGGCCAAAAATACGTCCACCACCTCTAAAGATTGGAGATTTAATACTGCCAGCACGTGCTGTACCCGTACCTTTTTGTTTTTTGATCTTTCTTGTACTACCCGCAATCTCTGCTCTTTCTTTCGCTTTATGCGTTCCTTGTCTCTGATGAGCCAAGTATTGTTTTACATCCAAGTAAACCGCATGATTGTTAGGTTCTATTCCGAAAACAGCATCAGAAAGGTCTGCCTTTCTACCTGTTTCTTTTCCTTTGATATCTAAAACTGCTACTTTCATTACTTCTGAATAGTTACGTAAGCATTCTTATGACCAGGTACACATCCTTTTACAACTAAAAGGTTTTTCTCTGCTACTACTTTTAAGACTTTAAGATTTTGCACGGTTACACGATCACCACCCATTCTACCAGCCATCTTCATTCCTTTAAAAACTCTTGCAGGATAAGAAGCAGCACCTATTGAACCTGGTGCTCTTAATCTGTTATGTTGTCCATGCGTTGCTTGACCTACCCCACCAAATCCGTGTCTTTTCACAACACCTTGAAAACCTTTTCCTTTTGATGTACCAACTACATCAACAAATTCTCCTTCATTAAAAAGATCAACACTAACTGTGTCACCTAATTTAAATTCACCTTCAAAATCTTGGAACTCAACGACTTTCTTTTTGGGAGATGTACCTGCCTTTTTAAAATGACCCGCTTGAGCCTTATTAGCACGTTTCTCTGCCTTGTCATCGAAACCAAGTTGAAGGGCACTATACCCGTCGACCTCTTCGGTTCTGACTTGGGTAACTACGCATGGGCCAGCTTCAATAACGGTACATGGCATGTTTTTGCCATTCTCGTCAAAAATACTGGTCATACCTACTTTTTTTCCTATTAACCCAGACATTTGATTTAGATTTTGGAATTTCAGTTTACAAATTAAACCTTCTTTCCGTTTATATTAATTGTTCGTATTACTCTTAACTATGACATAAAAAAACAGGGTCAAAAACTAATTCACCCTGAATTTTGTTTTCTTCCGTTTTTCCTTTGCTCGCGGCTCAGGACATGTCACCTATTCAATTTGAATAGGATTTAAACTTATACCTTTATCTCAACCTCAACCCCACTAGGAAGCTCAAGCTTCATCAGTGCATCAATGGTTTTCGACGAAGAGCTGTAAATATCAAGAAGTCTTTTGTATGAACTTAATTGAAATTGCTCTCTTGACTTTTTATTTACGTGCGGCGAACGCAACACCGTAAATATCTTCTTGTGTGTTGGCAAAGGAATCGGACCAGTTACTACCGCACCTGTTGTCTTTACCGTCTTCACAATCTTCTCAGCTGACTTATCTACTAAGTTATGATCGTAAGACTTTAACTTTATTCTAATTTTTTGACTCATCTTCTTAAAATTAAGCGGTTACCCCTTTTGCAGCTTTTATAACTTCTTCTGAAATATTTGATGGTGTTTCAGCATAATGCGAGAACTCCATGGTAGATGTTGCTCTACCAGAAGAAAGCGTTCTCAACGATGTAACATATCCAAACATTTCCGAAAGAGGGACCGTGCCTTTTACAACCTTGGCACCAGCTCTATCACTCATATCACTGATCGTTCCACGTCTTCTATTCAAATCACCTACAATATCACCCATATTCTCTTCAGGGGTAATAACCTCTAACTTCATGATTGGTTCCATGATCACAGCACCAGCAGCTTTTCCTGCTGCTTTGTAACCCATCTTTGCAGCTAGCTCGAACGAAAGTGCATCTGAATCCACGGGGTGGAAAGATCCATCTTTCAATACTACTTTCATAGTATCCATTTCAAATCCTGCCAAAGGTCCATTCAACATTGCTGCAGCGAAGCCTTTCTCTACTGACGGAATAAATTCCTTCGGAATACGACCACCTTTGATCTCATCAACAAACTGTAATCCTTCGCCTTCGAAATCTTCATCTGCAGGACTCATTTCGAAAACAATATCTCCAAATTTACCACGTCCACCAGATTGCTTCTTATACGTTTCTCTATGGGCAGCCATCTTTGTAAGCGCCTCTTTATATTCTACCTGGGGCTCACCTTGATTCACCTCAACTTTGAATTCTCTTCTCAAACGATCTACAATGATATCTAAGTGAAGCTCACCCATACCAGAAATTATCGTTTGACCCGACGCCTCATCAGTTTTAACTTGAAAGGTAGGGTCTTCTTCGGCAAGTTTCGCCAAAGCCATACCTAATTTATCAACATCAACCTTAGTCTTTGGCTCCACAGCAATACCAATTACCGGATCTGGAAAGTCCATACTTTCCAGAACAATAGGATGCTTTTCAGCAGACATCGTATCACCTGTTTTAATATCTTTAAAACCAACCGCAGCTCCAATATCTCCCGCCTCTATGTAGTCAATAGCATTTTGCTTATTCGAGTGCATCTGATAAATACGAGAGATACGTTCTTTTTTACCTGAACGGTTGTTCAAAATATAAGAACCTGCATCTAAACGACCTGAATACGTTCTAAAGAAAGCTAAACGTCCCACAAAAGGATCAGTAGCAATCTTAAAAGCTAGAGCAGAAAAAGGCTCTTTTACGTCAGGTTTTCTACTGATTTGTTCACCAGTATCAGGATTAGTACCTACAATTGCTTCCTTATCTATAGGAGATGGCAAGTATCTACAGACAGCATCTAATAGAAATTGAACTCCTTTATTTTTAAAAGATGAACCGCAGATCATTGGAATGATTGCTCTATCCATAACCGCAGCTCTTAGTGCAGCATGAACTTCTGCCTCAGTAATAGAGTCTTCATCTTCGAAAAACTTCTCCATCAATTCCTCATCATACTCAGCTACCGCTTCTATCAAAGCAGCTCTGTACTCTTTCACTTCCGCCTTCATTTCCTCAGGAATATCCACAACATCAAATGTTGATCCGTATCCCTCATCATGCCAAACAATAGCTCTATTCTTTGCTAAATCAACAATCCCCTTAAAATCTCCTTCTTCACCAATCGGCAATACAATTGGGACTGCATTTGAACCTAACATTTCCTTGACTTGCTTACAAACCATTAGGAAATTAGAACCTTGTCGATCCATTTTATTCACAAAGCCGATTCTTGGAACTTTGTAATTGTCAGCTAGCCTCCAGTTCGTTTCAGATTGTGGCTCAACGCCGTCGACCGCACTAAAAAGAAAAACCAAACCATCTAGCACACGCAACGATCTATTTACCTCAACAGTAAAATCAACGTGACCTGGAGTATCAATAATGTTAAAATGAAAACCTTTCGCATCAGCTGTAGGTTTCCCATTTTCAGTTGGAAACTGCCATTCACAGGTTGTTGCAGCAGAAGTAATTGTAATACCACGTTCCTGCTCTTGCTCCATCCAATCCATAGTGGCAGCACCATCATGAACTTCTCCAATTTTATGACTTACGCCGGTATAAAATAAAATACGTTCTGTAGTCGTGGTTTTTCCTGCATCAATGTGTGCAGCAATACCTATATTTCTTGTATATTTTAAATCTCTTGCCATTTCTGATTAAAATCTAAAGTGAGAGAATGCTTTGTTTGCTTCCGCCATCTTATGGGTATCAACTCTTTTCTTCACAGCAGCACCCTCTTCCTTCGAAGCAGCTAATATTTCTCCTGCTAATTTTTGAGCCATTCCTTTTTCATTTCGCTTTCTTGAATAACTAATCAACCATTTCATGGCTGTAGAAATCTTGCGATCTGGTCTGATTTGCATTGGAATTTGAAAAGTTGCACCACCAACACGTCTACTTCTAACTTCAACATGCGGCATAACATTAGACAATGCATCTTTCCAAAGCTCTAATGCGCTTTTCTCTTCGTCTGTCTTTTTTTCATCTACGATATCAATAGCATCATAAAAAACACTAAATGCTACAGATTTCTTACCATCCCACATCATCATATTCACAAAACGCGTAACCAACTGATCATTGAATCTTGGATCTGGTAATAATGGCCTTTTTTTTGCCTGCTTTTTTCTCATTGCTTCTTCTTAAAAAAGTTTTGTTTACTTCTTTGGGCGTTTTGCTCCGTATTTAGATCTTCGTTGAGTTCTTCCTGCTACACCTGCAGTATCTAAAGCACCTCTCACGATATGATATCTAACTCCCGGCAAATCCTTAACCCTTCCGCCTCTTACTAATACTATCGAGTGCTCTTGTAAATTGTGACCCTCACCTGGGATGTACGCATTTACCTCTTTACCATTTGTTAACCTCACCCTTGCTACCTTACGCATAGCAGAATTTGGCTTTTTAGGTGTAGTTGTGTAAACACGAGTACAAACCCCTCTCCTTTGAGGACACGAATCTAAAGCAGCCGATTTACTCTTCTTAGTAATTGTGACTCTTCCTTTTCGTACTAATTGTGAAATTGTTGGCATACTATATTATATATGTATAAAACTTAGCCCCGTTTAAGGGCTGGCAAATGTAATACTATTTCATAATATTTCAAATCCTATCGCATTAAATTTCTATTTTTTTTCAAACCCACAATCAAAACCTATGTAATCGACTACAACCACCCTCAATAACCACGACAACTCTACCTAAATACTTACTGAATTTTAAAATTTAAATTTTTATGCTCCCTCACCGTACTGTTAATTTTGTTCAAGATTATGATAATCTCAAAATCGATGGTTGTTATATATTATAATGATAGTTTGACAAAATGTTTTATATGTAACCTTCAAAAAAGAAATACTTTCTTAAAGTTTTATTAATATTAGTTTGGATTATTAACATGATTTTAAGATGTTTGCGCTTAGCTAATTCAAATACTTAAAAAATGAGAACAAAATTAAATGGAATCTTAACGCTGCTATTGGCGTTTGTTGTGCATTTATCTTTTGCACAAGACAAGACGATTACCGGTACGGTAACTGACCAAGATGGTCTACCGTTACCTGGTGTTAACATCGTCGTTGAGGGTACGACTAACGGTACCCAAACCGATTTTGACGGCAATTACTCCATCAATGGAAGTGAAGGTCAAGTTTTACTTTTCTCTTACATTGGTCAGAGAGATGTTAAACAAACAATTGGTGCTGGGAACACAGTTAATGTTCAAATGCAGGAAGATGCACAGGCCCTTGAAGAGGTTGTGGTAACTGCACAAGGTATCAAAAGAGAAAAAAAGGCCTTGGGTTACGCAGTAACGTCTGTTGGCTCGGAAGATCTTGAAGACAGAGCTGAAGGTGATGTTGCTAGAGTACTATCCGGTAAAGCAGCAGGTGTTCAGATTACAGCTGCTGGTGGTGCTGCTGGTTCAGCTACCAATGTTATCATTCGAGGATTGAACTCTTTCAGTGGAAACAACCAAGCTTTATTCATTGTTGATGGTGTTCCTTTTAGTAACGATACAAATCAACAAGGAAGTTTTATTGCTGGGAATACTGGTGGTTCTCGTTTTTTAGATTTAGATCCGAACAACATTGCGAATATCGAGGTACTGAAAGGACTTTCGGCGGCCACTTTGTATGGAACTCAAGGGCGTAATGGTGTAATCTTAATTACTACCAAGTCAGGCTCTTCAACCTCTGGACCTAAAAAGACAGAAATTACGGTAAGTCAGTCTTATTTCGTTAACGAAATTGCATCTACACCAGACTTTCAAGATTCTTACGGTAATGGCTTTGACCAAGCTTTTGGATGGTTCTTTAGTAACTGGGGACCAAGTTTTGAAGAAGGTGGTACCGCAGGTTGGGGAGCCCAAGCTGCTATAGATGAGAATGGCACATTAGCTCATCCTTACTCTACAGCTTCAGCCGCTACAGGAATTCCACAAGCATTTCCTGAATTTGCAGGAGCGCGTTATGAGTGGAGACCCTACGATTCTTTTAGCGAATTTTTTCGACCTGGTAATACTCTAAACACCAACGTTAATATTGCAGGCGCTTCAGATGATGGTAATACTGCATTTAACGCAAATGTTGGTTATTACAATGATGAAGGATTTACACCTGGAAACAAGTTTGACCGTTTGAATATTTCGTTAGGTGGTGTAGCCAAATTAACTAACAAATTTACTGTTAGAGGTACTATGAATTTTGCCCGATCGAATGTCTTCACACCACCAGTTGCCTCCAGTAGAGGTAATGGTACTGATGGCCTTTCGATATATGGTAACGTCTTTTTCACCCCGAGAAGTGTTGACTTAATGGGCTTACCATTTGAAAACCCTATAACAGGTGCTAGTGTTTACTACCGTCAGAACAATAGTATAATCAATCCAAGATGGACCGCAAAGAACGTTGTGTACAATCAACTTACCAACAGATTCTTTTGGAATCTATCGGCGCAGTATGAGTTAAGCGAAAATCTTGATTTAAACTGGCGAACTGGTTTGGATTTTTACAATGAAAGAAACAACAATAGTTCGAACAAAGGGGGCGTAGCCTTCAACAGTGCTATCTTTGGATTCCTTCAGACTTACGACAATAACAATACTATTTGGGATCATTTTGTATCTCTTAATGGTAATTACGATCTTTCTGAAAAGTTAGGTCTCTCATTTACTGCGGGTGCAACGACAAGGCAAGATACCTTTGATAGAAGTGGTGTTGCTAGTACGGGTCAAATTGTTTTTGGTGTTAAAAGACATTTTAACTACGAAAATCAGCTACCATTGCAGTTCTCTAGAAAACGGAACATTATGGGTATTTTAGGATCTGCTATCTTAGATTATGACGATTACTTATTCCTAAATATAAGTGCTCGTAAAGATTGGGTTTCTAATTTCCAAAGCGCCAACAATAGTATTACGTATCCTGGAGCAAGTTTATCGTTTTTACCGACAAACGCGTTTCCTGGCATTAAGTCGGAGAATGGTCTAAATTTCTTAAAAGTTAGAGCCAGTTACGGTACTTCTGCTAACTTTGATACCAGTTCGGCCTATCCTACTGTTGGTTTTACCGAGCAAAACACTCAGGTATTTAATAGTGATGGAACATCAATCACAACCAATCAGGTCGCTAACTTTAGAGCAAATCCCGACCTGAAGCCTGAACTTTTAGAAGAGGTTGAATTTGGTTTAGAAAGTAAGCTTTGGAAGAATAGAATTTCATTGGATGTAACTTATTTCAAGAAAACCACAAATGACTTAATTGTTCAACAACCGCTTGCTCCATCAACTGGTTTTACCACCACACAAAGTAATATCGGTGCGATTGAAAATACTGGTGTTGAAGCTGATTTCGGTATTGATCTTGTTAGAAGTGAAAACTTTAACTGGAATTCAAGAGTTAATTTCTTCACTAACGATGTAACCGTGACTGAGCAAGATCAAGATCAGATTTTTTATGCTGGTTCTTTAGCTGAAGGTGGTGGTTTATTTAGAGGTTCTAACGTTGCGCAAAAAGGAAAATCTTTAGGTTCAATAGTAGGTACAGCTATTCAACGTGATGATAATGGCAATTTTATTGTAAATGGTGCTGGTAATTATCAGGTAGCAGAACAAGACGCAGATGGTTTAGCGCCAATTGTAGGTGATGCTATTGCTGACTATTCAATGAACTTTATTAATACTTTGAGTTACAAAAATCTAAGTTTAGGTTTTCAAATAAACCATACGAAAGGTGGTGATATCCTTTCAAGTACAGTGGCAACTCTCCTTGGTAGAGGTTTGATTACGGAAACGGAAGATAGATTGGGCACTTATATTTTACCAGGAGTAAAAGCTGATGGTACCCCTAACAACACTCAAATTAATAACTCTACGTATTTCTTTACAAATTTACTATTTGGTCCTACTGAAACTAGAATTTACGACGCATCAGTAGTTCGTTTACAAGAAGTATCCTTATCATACAGTATGCCTTCGAAATTCCTAGACAAGACACCATTTGGTCAATTAACGTTTACCGTGCAAGGTTTTAACCTTTGGTATGATGCCTACAACACACCAGATGGCGCTAATTTTGATCCTAACGTTCAGGGTGTTGGTGTTGGTAACGGCTCTGGATTCGATTTTATAAATGGCCCAAGTGCTAGAAGATATGGATTTAGCCTTAAAGCATCCTTCTAATAACAATTATTAATACGACGAAGATTATGAAAAATATATTTAAACCTATTACACTGGTCATTCTAGCGGGCTTAACGTTCTTCGCCTGTGAGACGACCGAATTGGGCTTGACAGTAAGTCCAAATGAATTAGCACCGACGCAGTCGGATCCTAATTTATTATTGAATTCTATACAACTGGCATATGCATCGAACCAAGATGATTTTGGTGATGTTGCAGCCCAACTAACACGTATTGAATATTTCAACGGTCGAAACTATTTCAACGGTTTACCGGGTACTACCTTGAATGCCGTATGGGCCAGAACCTATAGTTCAAGTTTTACGATTCCAGGCAATGGTGCTGTTGATGTTGGTATTTTAACGAACATACAAACACTAGAGGCCATCGATGCTGAGAGTGAAGTAGATTACTCATTTCACATTGGTGTGGGTAAAATCATGTACGCCCACTCCTTATTGCAACTTGTCGATATGCTTGGCGGAGCGGCTTTCTCACAAGCAGGTAATGCAGCAGAATTTCCTGCACCAGCGTTAGATAGCGGTGAAGAGGTCTATGCAGGTGCTCTTGGTATTTTAGCAGAAGCTGAAGCGCTTTTAGCTTCAGGGCCAGATACTCAAGGCTCGACCGATATGTTCTATGGTGGGGATACCGAAAAGTGGATTAAAGCAATCAACTCGATTCGATTACGTACCTACAAAAATACTGGCAATAAAGCTGCTTTTGATGCTATTGTAGCCGGCGACAACTATATATCTTCTGCTGATGATGATTTTCAATTTCAATATGGCGTTAGCGAGTTACAACCAAGTGACAGACATCCTGATTACGAAACGAGTTATACACCAACAGGCGTTGGCCCGTACCGCTCGAATTGGTTGATGAACTTAATGTTAGAAAATAACGATCCTAGAATTCGATATTATTTTTACAGACAAGCAAATGGTGTGCCAGGTGCGATCGATGTTGATGGTAATGCTGTTCCACCTAATGAAGAGACTATCTCTTGTTCATTCTTTACACCTCCTGCACATTATGATGGGTTTGTTTTCTGTAGCACAGATAATGGGTACTGGGGTAGATCTCACGGTAATGACGAAGGTGGCCCACCAGATGGTTTCTTAAAGGCTGCGCCAGGTGTTTATCCTGCAGGTGGTCGATTTGATGATAGCCAATTTGGCGACGCTGATGCTATAACAGGTGTTCTTTTAGCGCCAGGTGTAGGTCTTGGCCAAGGTGGCGGTGGCGCTGGTATAGAGCCAATCATTCTTTCTTCATATGTTGATTTTTGGATAGGAGAAATGGCAACTACTGATATGGAAAGAGCCGCTGCGCTGCAAGCCGGTCTTGAGAAATCGATTGCTAAGGTTCAAACCTTTGGTGCCTTAGATGGTTCAGCAGATGGGTCTGTTGCACCTTCAGAGGATGACGTTGAAACGTATATTTCTGATATTGTTGCTGCCTACAACGCAGCTACTGGTGATGCAAAACAAAACATTTTCGCTGAGCAATATTTCACGACATTGTATGGTGGTGGTTTTGAGTCGTATAACTATTACAGAAAAACAGGATTTCCTACTACAGTTGCACCCAACTGGGAGCTTGATCCAGGACCATTTCCAAGAACGTTATTATTTCCGCAAAATGAAGTGTTGAACAATCCTAACTTAAGTCAAAAAACTGATTTGACTACACAAGTATTCTGGGATACCAATCCGTCAAGTCCGACATTTCCACCTGCTAACTAAAAAAAATAGAAAAATGAAAAAAATAAATTTTAGTAACAAATTCTTTTTAGTTGCAATGGTAGGATTACTATTCGCAGCTTGTGAAGACGGCGACAAAGTCTTTGATCAAATTATCGAAGCAGAAACTAGAGGTTCTACCTTAAGAACTATAGAGGTTGCAGAAAGTCAAATTGAATATGATGTTGTAACTAGTACCTTAACGAGCGGTGGTTTCAGCGCAACAGTTGAAGTTCAAGATCAAGAAAACGGAGCTTTACTACAATCACTAGACGTTTATCTTGGCTACAATGACAAAACTTCTGATAGAGGAAATTCTACCATTGGTGATGCGGAAGTATTAGTGCAATCTTTTTCTCTCGCTGATGGGACTATAGGTGACGTTGGGCTTCCAAGATTTACTTACACTACTACCGCAGCAGAAATGCAGTCAACTCTTGGTTTAACAGGGGATGATATTTTTGGTGGTGATGCATTTACCATTCGTTTCGAAATCGTTAGAACTGACGGCGCTAGATATTCAGTTGCTGATAACTCTGGTACTATTACAGGTTCCTATTTCAATTCACCTTTTGAATATGAAGCGGTTATGGTATGTGGCCCTAAACCAACTCAAGCGGGTACTTGGACCGTTGATATGCAAGATGCATTTGGTGATGGATGGCAGCCAACTACTGGTGATGGTGGAGGACCAGGAATTATCGTTACTTTAAGCGATGGTACTGTTTTCGAACTTGGTTTATGTACACCTTATGAAGATCCAGGATATGCATGTACTGCCGGAGATAGCGAAGGTACAGCTACTTTTGATGTTCCTGCTGGTCAGACTGCTGCAGCTACTATCGAATTCACTGGAGATTTCTGGGGTGAAATTTCGTTTCAGATTACCACTCCTGCTGGCAATGTAGTTGCCGATATCGGAACTGGTACAGCTGCTGGTCTTATAGAGATAGATTATTGTGCTGATTAATGCCAATTAAAGAGTATTCAACTTAAGTTGGTACTACTTTATAATTTATAGAAATTAAAAGGGGTTGCATTGCATGCGACCCCTTTTTTAATAAAAAGACTTCAATAACAAGTAGCGATTAAGACCAGACTAAAATCGTTATTTTATTATCTACGGGCTCTGAGTTATCTTTGATTCCTAAAATCTATAGATATCTATCCAATTTTACCAAAAAGTTTGTCAATTAATCTTCATAATAATTATGATTGACCTAAAAAAATTATTACTTCTCATCATCTCGGTTACTTTTCTTATTACTTGCACAAACAACAAATCTGAAAAACCCACTGCTAAAAGTATTGAGCCAATTTTTTACCAAGTCGAATCGAGTTCAAGTGGTATTGCGTTTGAAAATACCATTACGGAGAACATAGAAACACTTGAAAATTTATTCAACTATGATTATTTCTATAATGGCGCCGGTGTAGGGATTATTGACTTTAATAACGACGGGCTTCAAGACATTTTTTTCTGCGGAAATCAGGTAGAAAATAAGCTATACCAAAACCTTGGAAACTTTAAATTTAAAGATGTATCTGACACTTCGAATATCAATATGCATAAAAATTGGAGTAACGGTGTAAGCATTATTGATATTAACAACGATGGTTGGCAAGATATTTATATTTCCCAAGGAGGACCTTATGCTAGGGAAAAACGCGGAAATCTACTTTTTATCAATCAAAAAAATGGTGCGTTTTTAGAACAAGCTCAGAAATATGGCCTAGCAGACCAAGGCATAAGTACGCAAACGGTTTTTTTTGATTTTGATAATGACAATGATTTAGATTGTTTTGTCATGAACGAAAATGAATTTTATGGTGTAGACCCTATCAATCTTTACAAATTGATCGAAAAAGATGAAAACGCAAGATATTACAATAGTTGTCATTTTTATGAAAATCAAGATGGACAATACAAAGACATTACGAAAAAAGCAGGTTTCGAGCGCCCCCTATTTGGTTTAGGTATTAGCGTTTCTGATATTAACAATGATAATCTGCTTGACCTTTACGTATCCAGCGACTATTATATTCCAGATGCTCTTTTCGTGAACAATGGTGACGGAACCTTTACAGATAGTATAAAATCATATACGCAACAGGTTTCATTCTACGGAATGGGGATGGATATCGCTGATCTTAACAATGACGGGTTGCAAGATATATTTGTATTAGACATGGCTGCTAATGATCATGTGAGATCTAAGACGCTGATGGCTTCCATGAACACTACTAGGTTTGATTATCTCATAAGCAAAGCAGGATTTCATCATCAATACATGTATAATTCTTTACAGCTTAATTTAGGTAATAATAAATTCTCAAACATTGCACAATTAACCAACTTAGCAAATACGGATTGGAGCTGGTCGGTGCTTATGGCAGATTACGATTTAGATACGGATAAAGATATTTTTGTCACCAATGGCTATCGGAAATATGCTTTGGATAATGACTTACAGCAAGACGTATATAAAGCCAAAGTAAAATATAAAGGAAGGGTCCCTCTAGATGTTAAACGAAACCTCTACGAATCCATGCCGTCGGAAAAATTGGCTAACATTCTTTTCGAAAACAATGGTGAACTCAATTTTAAAAACAGAGCCAAAGATTGGGGCTTAGATGACTTTTCTTTTAGTAATGGGGCTGCTATTGCAGATTTTGACAATGATGGCGACTTGGACTTGGTTGTTAATAATATGGACCAAAAAGCATTCTTATATAAAAATACTTCAAAGGAAAAGGAAAAAGGCAACCATTTAATCATAGACTCAAAAGGCATATTAAGTGAAGCTTTTCCTAAAGTTCAAATTTTTTACAATGACCAAACTTCACAAGTTGTAGAATCAAGATCAGTGCGTGGATATCGTTCCTCTCATCAGAACATCGCACATTTTGGACTTGGAAAGGCGACGATCGTTGATTCTGTATATGTAAATTGGCCAAGCGGGAATCAAAACGCTTTCTATAATGTAGAAGTAAATAAAACACTAGTTGTTCGAGAAAGCGATTCTAAAAATGCTAAAGATGCACCCAGGCTTGATAAACTATTCAATACCATTCAAGCAGAGGACTTGGGCTTTAGCTACTATCATAAAGAAAATAGTTTTGATGATTTTGAAAAAGAAATTTTATTACCCTACAAACAATCAACTCAAGGACCCTTTATTGAAAAAGCAGACGTAAACAATGATGGTTTAAAAGATATTTTAATAGGAGGTGCCTCTGGCCAATCAACCGAGCTTTACATACAAAATAAGCAAGGACAATTTGTATTAAAAAATGTACCTGCATTTGTTAGTGATAAGAGCCACGAAGATACCGCAGCAATTTTTATTGATATTGAAAATGATGGTGACCAAGATATTTTTATTGTAAGTGGAGGCAATGAATTTCTTGAATACTCATCACTCTACGCAGATAGATTGTATTTGAATGATGGTCACGGAAACTATGAAAAAAACGCACAACAAGCGTTAAGCAAATTTGCTCAATCGGGCAGAGCAGTAGCGAGCATTGATTATGATGAAGATGGATATGATGACATCGTTGTCGGTAATAGATTAAAACCTCAAAATTACCCACGCTTTGCACCTTCTGTTCTTTATAAAAATGATAAGGGAAAATTGAGAGATGTCACTAATGATATAATCCCAGAATTGGAGAATTTTGGGATGGTTAACGATGTTTTGGTTACCGATTTCAATGGTGACAACCTACTAGATATTATTGCGGTTGGTGAATGGACGGATATTGGATTTTTTCAAAATAATGGAGGTACATTTAGTCTTAGTAAAGGGCAAGGGTTTACCAACGAAAAGGGATGGTGGTACACCATTAATGAAACTGATATTAATAACGATGGTAAACCAGATTATGTCGTAGGCAATGTAGGACAAAATTTAAAATTTAAAGCCAACCAAAAGAAACCACTAAAAATTCATGCCACTGATTTTGATGGGAATGGCAGTCCTGATATCGTACTTAGTAAGAAATATAAAGGTGACTTTGTACCTGTTAGAGGTAGAGAGTGTTCTTCACAGCAAATGCCCTTTATAAAAGATAAGTTTAAAACGTTTGATGAGTTTGCCAATGCCAAATTAGTTGATATTTATGGTGAAAAGCTTGAAACTGCATATGAAAGAGAAGTTACCAACTTTAATTCTCTCATCCTTATAAATCAAGGTAACGGTATTTTCAGAGCTAACAAATTGCCAATAGAAGCACAGTCCTTTCCTATTTTATCTGTTCTTTTTAAAGATTTTAACAATGATGGATTTGATGACTGTCTCATTGCGGGTAACATTTATGAAACAGAAGTTGAAACACCTAGATTAGATCATTTGTCTGGCCTCGTTTTATTGTCCAATCAAAAAGATGGTTTTGATGTAATGCCAAGAATTTCTAGCGGTCTCTACTTAGAAGGTAATGTAAAAGCAATGACTTGGCTCAAGACAGCTCAAGACAAGGAGTTATTACTAACAGCCCTAAATAATTCTGGTTTACTTATCAACTCTTTAAATTGAACGGCTTCAGGCTACATTATCTGTATTTTATCGTTATTTAACACTGTTTAACGCTAATTTAATTTGAAATGTTAGCTAAAAAATTTAGCTTACAACAAATTAAAGATTATGAAATCATTTTACTCACTACTTACACTTTTATTTGCAGTTTCTGCTACGTATGCACAGACATTTGGAACCGTTAATGCCAATCAGGTGGGAGGTACTAGTGGCAATAGTGCTGCACTTTCTTACCTATTAGGAGATCTAGGATCTGAAGCCGAAAAAAGAGCTAAAAATCCACTAAGCGATGCACAAGGTTCACCGTACACTTCAAACTCATTTTCGCCTACTGCACTTTACTATGAAGACGAGAAAGTTGGTACGTTTTACTACAGATACAATGCGCTTAACGAAGAGATTGAGTTAAAGAAATCGAACTCAGAAGAGGAAACTATTAGAGGACTTGCGAGAGACAAAGAACTGAACATTCGTCCAAATGGCAAAAAAATGAGTTTCAAAACCTTCGTGACTTCAAAGAAAAGAACAACTAATGGTTATTTAACGGAGTTAGTTCAAGGACAGAAATATGATTTGTATAAGAGAATTCGGGTTAAATTTACGGATGCCACAGCGGCTCAAAACTCTTTTGTGAAGGCTATACCTGCAAGATTTACTCAATTTACGGAATATTATGTTCAAAAAAACGGTGTAAATAGAATAGATGAAATAGTACTCAAAAAAGGAAAACTAATGAAGGTAGTTGATTCATCTAAGAAAGATGACCTTAACAAATTCATGAAAGAAAACAATATCAATTTGAAAAACGAAAATGACTTGATAAAGGTTTTCGATTTTTTAAATAAATAGAATTATTTACTTGTTAATAAAAAAACTGTTGGCTTAAACCAACAGTTTTTTTATTTAATACTTTCATTGTTAGGATGAATAGCAATTCAAATTGGAGCAAAACCTCTCTAGCCGATTCAGAAATTTAAAAATTCTACCTCTTTCTCTTTTAGTTACCTTTGATATATGCAAAATACGACCCAAATTTATGGCATACGCGCTGTGATTGAAGCTATCAACACTAAAGAACCTATCGATAAGGTTTTTATCCAAAGAGGCCTTAAAGGAGACTTATTTAAAGAATTGGAAGCTATAGTTCGAAAAAATCAGATTAATACTTCTTACGTACCTATTGAAAAGTTGAATCGACTTACCAAAAATATCCATCAAGGGGTTGTTGCAAATATTTCTCCGATTACTTTTTATGCATTGGAAACATTGGTTGAAAACGTCATTAACTCGAAAGAAAAGCCTCTTTTCTTATTACTAGATCAACTTTCTGATGTGCGTAACTTTGGCGCGATTATAAGAACTGCAGAATGTACAGGTGTTGATGCTATTATTATACAAAAAAAAGGAGCGGCACCAGTTACCGCCGATACTATCAAAACTTCTGCAGGTGCAGCTTTCAAAGTACCAATTGCAAAAGTTGATCATATCAAAGATGCGGTCTTTTATCTTCAAGCATCGGGCATTCAAGTAGTTTCCGCCACCGAAAAAGCAGACAGTACCATATATGACGTTTCGTTTAATCTACCAACAGCCATAGTTATGGGTTCTGAAGATAGAGGAATAACGCCGTCAATTCTCAAAGCTTCTGATCAGGTAGCTAAACTACCTTTACTTGGTGAGATTGAATCTTTAAATGTTTCTGTGGCTTGTGCCGTTTTTCTGTATGAAGTAGTAAGACAGCGTACAAGAGATTAGAGATTTCTCGTATCTTGAATGTCATCGTCTCTTTTCTTGAAATGGTATGTAATTTTTAAGGCGTCAATATCTTCAAGTAACTCGTTCTGTTTTTGCTCTATAAAATTTCCATTTTCGTCAAAATGTTTTAAAAACTCATCCTCTTCTTCATCGTAGTCTTCAAATTCCCAGGCATACTTTTTGGTGGAAGGCACTTGTGCTTTAATCAAAAAAGCTAACCCTAATCCTGTCAGAAATCCTCCTAAGTGACCCTCCCAAGAGATACCATCTTTGGTGGGGAAAATATACCATAGTAAACTTCCATAGATAAAAACAACGACTAACGAGACTGCCACCAATCGATAATATTTGGTAAAGATTCCCTTGAAAAAAATAAAGCTTGCCAATAAATATATAATTCCACTAGCACCAATATGAAATGATGGCCTGCCAATTCCCCAAGTGATAAAACCTGAGCATAATGCTCCAATAAACAATACTTTAATGGCAATATCGCGATAAAAATAAAATAACGATGCTAAAAGAAGGGCTAATGGTATTGTATTATTATATAAATGCTCTAAAGATCCATGAATAAAAGGACTAAATATCACTCCTTGCAAACCACTTAACTTTCGAGGATAAAGTCCGAATTGATTTAAATTGACATGAAAACGCAATTCAAACCAATAAACACCCCAAATCAGTAACACCGCAAGAACAGGTACTACAAGAACCGAATTCGAATATTTGAAAAACGTTTGATCTGACATTTCTTTGTTATTAAATCATAGAAGGCAAGATGTAAGCCAAAATGAACATAACGGTAAGATTGTCATCTATATTATTTAGTACTTTTATAAGATGAATGAACCTTTAGCAGAAAGAGTACGCCCCAAATCATTAGAGGATTACATCAGTCAACATCACCTGGTGGGTGAAAAAGGTTCACTCACAAATCAAATTAAAAAGGGTATCACTCCTTCACTAATACTTTGGGGGGCCCCAGGAACAGGTAAAACAACGTTGGCGAATATTATTGCCAAGACCAGCGAAAGACCTTTTTATAGTTTATCTGCTATTAACAGTGGAGTTAAAGATATTCGAGAAGTTATTGATAAAGCCAAGCAGAGTGGTGGGCTCTTCACCTCAAAAAATCCAATTTTATTTATTGATGAAATACATCGCTTCAGCAAGTCGCAACAAGATTCACTTCTAGGGGCCGTCGAAAAAGGGTGGGTTACTCTAATTGGTGCAACTACTGAAAATCCAAGTTTTGAGGTTATACCAGCATTATTGTCGCGTTGTCAGGTTTATATCTTGAATGCTTTCGAAAAAAAAGACCTAGAAGCTTTATTAAAAAGAGCTATAAAAGAAGATGTATTATTAAAGAGTAAAAAAATTAAACTCAAAGAAACTGAAGCGTTGTTACGTCTTTCTGGAGGGGATGGACGGAAACTTTTAAATATTTTTGAACTCATCATAAATTCTGAGGGTAGCGATACTGTCACTATTACCGATGATCTTGTTCTGGCGAAAATTCAAAAAAACACGGTACTTTATGACAAGGCAGGTGAACAACATTACGATATTATCTCTGCCTTTATCAAATCAATTCGCGGCAGCGACCCCAACGGTGCTGTATATTGGTTGGCGCGTATGATTGAAGGTGGTGAAGATGTAAAGTTTATAGCGCGTAGAATGTTGATTTCAGCTTCTGAAGATATTGGTTTGGCAAATCCTACCGCATTGGTTATGGCAAATACCACTTTTCAGGCGGTAACCACTATTGGATACCCCGAAGCTAGAATTGTTTTGAGTCAATGTGCTATTTATTTAGCAACTTCTCCTAAAAGTAATGCGAGTTATATGGCCATTGGAAAGGCACAACAAACTGTCAAACAAACTGGAGACCTATCAGTACCGTTATCTCTTCGAAATGCGCCTACTCAACTAATGAAAGATTTGGGGTATGCCCAGAACTACAAGTACGCTCATAATTATCAAAATAATTTTGTGGAAGAAGAATTTTTACCAGAAGAGCTTAGTGGAACCTCATTTTATAAACCAGGTACGAATCAAAGGGAAAATGTCATCAAAGACTTTCTTAAAAACAGATGGAAAGATAAATATGAAGGTTAAAACTTAATATTTAGTTCTTCTTTAATAATACTTCCATTTTCAGCATACTCAAAAAACCATTTGCCATCAGAAGTATAGACGACGCCATCTTTATCTTCAGCAGATGCTACATAAACATTCGGCATTGAGCTTTTATACATTTTTAATCGAATCTTAGGAGTACTATCGACTAATTGAAATCCGTTTTGTAGTTGTTGAGCATATAATATCCCTGTGCGCGCAGGACTTTGGATTTTTATAACCTTTTCAGATTCACTATTCTCTTTTGTATAATTGGTAGCGATGGGAGATCTATCTTCAAAACTTTGCTCCTCTTTGGTAGCTACTTGCTTTTTCATCTGCACAACTTTTCCCACTGCTTTTTTGTAATTAGAATCTTGAGGCGTCTTGTCTTTGTAGGACTGCTCTTCTATACTTGATTTTTGTTCAACCATAACTTCTTTTCTATCACTAACACCTTCAGAATCATCCACCGTTTTAATGTCATTTTTAAAACTGATTGTTACTGAATCATCGGTAGGCCCAACATTAGACGGTTTATACGAATATTCTAGCCCAACAAACGAATTGAATGCTTCTAGAATAGCCTCTTTAAATGATGCTTCGTATTCTTTCTTCTTACTTCTACCTTGTTGTGAAATAAGAACTTCTTGATTATTACAATCATTCAAAACTAATATTGTTTTCGTGGTGAACATTGATGAATCGTCTATCAAATCTACATGCAGACCCAAACATCTATCATTAAATAATTCGTTTGGCATACTACTGTCGTCATATACTGTCACAAAACCTTTCTGAGTGAAAAGATGCTTAATTAATGTGCTCGTATTGTGCTGATTCACGCGTTTAAAAATGCTAAACTGTTTGGGCACAACAACATATTTATAACTACTCATATCTACTTGTGCAAACCCTAAGAAACTTGTCATTAAAACAATGGCTGTAACAATTCTTTTCATCTTTTCATTTTTTGTATCCTATAGTCTCATAATCGAACCAAGGGCAACTTTCTATTCATCAAAATACTATATGAAAAAAGTGTGCCAAAGAACAAAAAATTCAACAACAGCACTAAAAGATCATATCAATTCTTGCCCCAAGATATGATATTTAATCCTAACTGAAAAGATGCGTAACGACTGTTGGCTACATTACGATATGCTAATAAATTATCCGCTAAGAAGTACATATTCAGAGGTCCTGCCTGAAGATTTAAACCAAAACCAATATTCGAAAGTGAAAATTTATCAACCGTATAAGTGGTCTTGACTGTCATAATATTTCCTATCCTTCTCAAATAAAAGGCCGTAAGTGCCGATTGCGGACCTCTTGGTCTATTTATCATATATAATTGTGCCCCTACCCCATTTGTAAACTTTGAAAGTCGGTTATTGCTGGTCACGTTTGGCCCGCAGTCACAATCTGCTGATCTGGGTACCTGTTCACCCCAATTATATCGAAGTGAGGCATTTAACTTTGTTGGACGGAAAGCAATGTAGCTATTAAAATTATTTTCAAAAGGCACGATAGATTCAATGTCATCTACTAGGTCTTGCCAAAAATCACGATTTGGATCTGCGAGCGCTCCTGGCAATATAACTTCAACCCCTTCCGTCGTGACATCTCCTTTCAAGGTATAGTTCTCTACATCATTTGAATGGTAAACAAAACCAAGGTCTAAAATACTAGCGGTAAAAACAGTTTGATTATTAACCTTATAGGTAAACCCAAGGTCAACACCCAAACCTAAATTTCCACCGAACAAACCTCTTTTTAAAACCGTACTACCTATGTTACCTTCACTTTCAGCATCCTTTAAAGCATTAATACCAGAAGTTCTCCATTGCATATCTGCATTAAAAGTACTTGACAATATGTTATTTTGCCCTGGTCTAGTAACAAAAAAACCTTTGTTTCTTGTAGAATTAAAATCAAAAACACTTGAGTAAATTTTCGCTCTACCTCCAACGGTAAGCTTTCGATTCAATTGTTTATTGACTCCGAAATGAAAGACGTTCATCATTTCCCCTCTGGTCTTCAAATCGCCTAAATCAAACCTTCGATTCAACTGGTCTGCATTACCATCAATAGCAAGTAAAGCATAATCCTGAAACCAGTATCCAATAGCATCTCCCTCATTATAAATTCCAAAAGAATAAAAAACGCTTGGATCTTGACTTCTAAAACCCACATTTAGTAATTCTAGTTGATAAGTACCACTGAGTTCATCTTTGGTAGTCATACCGCCCAAAACACGCTCTCTGAATTTAGTGTTAAAATCAACACCATCATTGGCGAATAAGTCAAAGGCCGATATACCACTGGAGCCTGCCTGAAATGAAATGCCAGAAAGTGCGGGTATACTGGTATACCATTTAAAATCTACCTCAGCTCCAGGATTTATATTTAGTGCCTGTGGAATTTCGGAAAAGTCGTAGAGCAATTGTTTGTTTTGCGCATGCGCACAAATACCCACCCCAAATAGGGCTATATAAAATAGTGTGGAAATTCTCATTTTAGACGAACTCTGAATTTACCACTAGATTTTACAGTGATCATCGGATCATTAAGGTTTGACTCGCTGGTATTGTCGCCCAAGTTGCGAGCAGTGACCCGTATTGTAGAAAGTGTTTTAATGATATCGATACTTCTACCCGCATCGCCGTAGGCGATCTCCCGTTGTATGTTAGCGGTAGGAGCCTCTTCTATGAAAAACACTTCAGTATCCGTAATGTTACCAGACTCATCTAAAAACTCAATAGTTATCTCAAGTTCTTTACTTGTCGTGTTCTCGACAATATATGTTATCGTTCCTTCGATAACTCTATCCGCAAAGACATCTTCACTAAAGGCGTCAAAATTAAAGTTCTGACTAAATACATCTGAATTGTTGTTGACTAGATTAATAACATTTTCAGGGGCTTCAAGATACAAAATACTGGCTTCGTAGCTCGGTGTAGCTTCAAGCTCATCATATTGAGTAAAATCTAAATCTTCAACGCAAGAAAATAAAACAACCGAACATAGGATTGCGACAAATAATCTTTGTATGTATCTCTTCATAGTGCTAGCCCTTTTACCAAAATTTAAGAAGAAGTGTCTGGTCTTACTATCTATAACTCTATAAATAGGTTTTTATTTCACCCAAATGTTGAATCATAGGGCAGAAATTATGTGGCTTTTCATTATGCGTATTAAAGTGAATGGCATGAAGCCCAGAGCGCTGGGCACCGTGTATGTCAGCTTCAAGACTATCACCTATCATAATTGATTTTTCTGGGGATACGCTAGCAGTATCAAGTGCCAATTTGAAAATAATAGGATTGGGCTTTTTAACTCCTGCCATTTCAGAATTAATGATGTGTTCAAAGTAATTATAAATACCAGCATTACGCATCTTTTTATCCTGAATTTCTTGAAAGCCATTGGTAATAATATGGAGTTTATATTTAGGCTTTAAGTACTGCAAAATCTCCACAGTACCTTGAAATAAATGGTTGTAAGAAGATAGGTAAAGAATATATTCTTCAGCAAGCCTATCAATCATATTATCAGAAACGACTAAACCTAATTGATCAAAGACAGACCTCAAACGTTGATATCGAAGTTCTTCTTTGGTGATTTTTTCTTCACGATATAATTTCCAGAATTGAAAGTTGGCAGGTATGTAAACTTCTAAAAACTCATTTAGGGGAATATCAATTTGATTCTTAACTAATATTTTTTCAAAAGTTAAAGCTGAGTTTTTTTCAAAATCCCAAAGGGTATGATCCAAATCAAAGAAAACATCAGTAACCAATTCTTTAAACATGATAGTTTTTTATAAATTTTTCGTAAAGTATTTTCCAATCAATTTTGGATGAATTCCCAAGTAATTCATTGGAAAAAATAGTCAAAAAATCACCATTTACTTGTTTTACGCGTTGATTTAAAGAATCTACTTTATCAGAAATTTCTGTTTCGGTTGCTAGGTTTAACAATGCATAATCGTGAACAGCAAACGGATGAATACGAATAGGTTGCTGAACTTCTATATTAATATCGTAAAAATAGAATGGAGTACAAGTACCAGCTCTAAAACCCATTTCATGAGTATACCCCATTGTATAATCATCAGTAAATTCAGCCTCTACCAGATTTCGATAAGTATTAGGTATATCTACCCGATTGTATCTCATTCTCGCATAATCTACGGTTCTATTGATAACACTTTCAAGTTTCTTTTTTTCTTTCTTTAAAAGCTCCAAATTATCAAAAGAGCTATAAGAGGCAGCAAGTGATACATGGCTATAATCAGCAACTGATTTTATTAAATATTTAAATTTATTATTATTTGGAGATATGTTTTTATCATAGGTAGAATAAGATGCAAACTGGAAGAAAAACATACTCTTCACTTTGAACTTTTTATGCAATGCAGTCAAAAAGTTATAATTGTCGAACGGATCATTTTTGGAGTTAAACCAAACACCAATTCGTTGTGCTACCCTTTTTAAACGTAAAGAGACCAGATCGAGTACTAAGCCAGCTGTGCTTCTAACAAATCCTCTATGCGCAAAACAGTGAGAAGTGGTAACATCAATAATTGAAGTATATGAGTATGCACGTTTTTTGCGCTCAAGACTCGGAAAGCGTTCTTGTAACTTGCCTAACATTTTCAACGCCCACTGATCAACAACCGGCTGTTGTAAAAAACTGTATTGATACGCTATACTTTCTTTTGGAGGAAACCTTCCATGAATATCTTTCACATGAGGCAGGTATTCTT
This sequence comes from uncultured Flavobacteriaceae bacterium, assembly GCA_937936275.1. GTDB lineage: Bacteria > Bacteroidota > Bacteroidia > Flavobacteriales > Flavobacteriaceae > Maribacter_C. The sequence goes on along the minus strand of CALHCJ010000133.1, from coordinate 5,709 downwards.
CGTACCGACTTAAAAGATAAAAACTTGCAGAAAAAATGTCAAAGGGAATATTACTCCGCTCCCCTGCAGAAAAGAAACAAGGTATTTCTTCCCATCGACTTACTATAACCTGAATATCGCTAATACCTTGTTCAAAAAGAATATCTGTGCTTTGAATAAAAAACTCATTTTGTAATGGCTTTTTAGTGTACGTGATTTTTGGTCCTGAGTGCTTTATAAAATCTTCTACTTTCGTTGTAAACATCACCTCAACCCCCAAAATTTTGGTGAAGACATGCTTCATTATATAGCTAAAGCGTGAGGTAATCTTATGCGTGTAGATTAGTAACATCAATATCTTAATTCAGAAAAATACGATTTTATAAAACGCCTTCATCAGCAAAACTAAAATATTCCTTTTGGGTAATGATCAAATGATCTAAAACTTTTATGTCAAGCGTTTCTCCAACCACTTTAAGTTTCTGTGTAATTTGCTTATCTGCAGCACTTGGTTTTAAACCTCCAGATGGGTGATTATGTGCTAAAATTATGGCCACAGCTCCTAGTTCTAAAGCCTGTTTCATCACCAACCGCACATCCACCAGCGTACCTGTGATTCCGCCTTTACTTAATTGTGCTCGTTGAAGTACTTTGTTTGAATTATTTAAATATATAATCCAAAATTCTTCATGTTCTAACTCTCCCATAATGGGCTGTAAAAGATCAAAAACGCTTTTACTACTTTGGATTTTGGTTATTTTTTGCACATCTTCTCCCCGTCGCCTTCTACCAACCTCTAAGGCGGCGGCTATCGTTACAGCCTTAGCTTCTCCAATTCCCTTGAACGTTTTTAATTGTTCAATAGAAAGTTTACCCAATTCATTGAGGTTATTATTGACAGAAGCCAAAATACGTTTAGAGAGTTCCACAGCACTTTCATCTCGACTTCCAGAGCCAATCAAAATCGCTATTAATTCTGCATCGGACAAAATACGATGTCCCTTTTGAACCAATTTTTCCCTTGGTTTATCATCATCTGACCAATCTTTAATGGATAACGAACCTACCTGTTGTTGCATTTTTTAAAAATAGGATAAATCTTACATATTTGAAAACACAGAATAAGTCTTAACTTTATAGATAAATACCAGGTAATGAAATCACTTTTTGAAGAAGAAACATACACCAAAACCCTTTCTCGAATCGATGCTTTGAACAAAAAATCGGAACGCAAATGGGGTAAGATGACTGCTGGTCAAATGGTTTGGCACTGTCAATTTCCAATAAAAATCGGCGTTGAAAATAAAAACAAAGGCAATGGAAACTTGTTCGTTCGTCTCTTTTTTAAAAAATCAATGTATAATGATAAACCTTGGAGAAAAAATCTACCTACCTCTCCTGCTTTAAAGGCTAAGGAAGAAAAAGATCTAACTATGGAAAAAGCTAAGCTTCGCCAATTGGTAACTGATTTTCATAATTGTAAAGACAGAAAAGAATGGAATCCGCACCCTCTATTTGGAAAACTTACTCGTGAGCAATGGGGTAAAATGCAGTACAAACATCTCGATCATCATTTGACTCAATTTAGTGTATAACAATTAATCATCTTCCGGTTGAATTTCTTGTTGTTCAATCTTTGCTCTGGTATCATTAACCATTCGATCTTCTTCCAAAATGACATTTGATATACCTAGCATACATGCAATCATCAATAACGAGGCTTTGCGCCTTAACAATCGGTATACGCTTTCAAGAAGGGTCTGCTTTTGCTCTTTGGTCATGAACATTGAAGGTCAAAAGGCATACCATAAACTTTGGCACTGACAAATATGCAGTTGATAATCAAAACCTTACGACTCAATAGTTTTTTTCACTTCCGCCAAGTCCAATCCGCCATAATTTCCTGAACTCATTAAAAGTAGCGTGGTATTTTCAAAATTTTGATTGAAAACATAGTCTTCAAAAGCATCTGCATTGGTTTGTACTTCCAAATCATTACGTTGAAAGGCTTCTTTAATTTGGTCAGTACTCACTGCCTCTAGTTTCTTAATGGCCACCGATTCTGGCAAATAGAAGACCACAGCAACATCCGCCGCATCTAATGCTCCTTTGTATTCTTTCAAAAATTCTGGATTGAAACTGCTATAGGTGTGCAACTCTAAACACGCAATTAATTTTCTATTCGGGTATTGTTCTTTAACGGCCCTAGTGGTTGCGGCCACTTTACTTGGCGAGTGCGCAAAGTCTTTATATGCCACACTTGTTTTTCCTTCAGCTATTTTCTCTAAACGTTTAGAGGCTCCGCTAAATGTTGCAATAGCTTCATAGAAATCGTCTTCGTCAACACCCATGTTTTGACAAATCCACTTAGCACCCGCTAGATTACTAAGATTGTGTTTTCCGAAAACTTCTATGGGCATTGGACCTTCGGGAGTTTCTAAGAGTGTTTGTCCGTCTTCAACAGTATATTCGGGAGTCGCATAAGGTAACTTTCGAATCGCATTTTCCGAAGCCTCAACCACCTTCTTTACTTCTAAATCTTCTATGTTATAAGTGATACTTCCGCCTTTGACAATTCCATCCACAAAAATCTGAAACTGCTCTATATAGTTTTCAAAAGTGGGGAAAACGTTGATATGATCCCAAGCAATTCCACTTAACAAAGCGATATTCGGTTGATATAAGTGGAATTTCGGTCTTCTATCAATGGGCGACGACAAATACTCGTCTCCCTCTAAAACAATAAAATCATTTTTCTCCGTCAGGTGGACCATTCGCTCAAAACCTTCCAGTTGGGCACCCACCATGAAATCAACAGGTCTATCATGATAATTAAGCACATGAAGAATCATAGAAGTAATCGTGGTTTTACCATGGCTACCGCCAATTACAACCCGCGTCTTATTTTTTGATTGTTCATACAAGAATTCAGGGTATGAGTAAATGGTTACTCCCAACTCTTGAGCCTTTAATAATTCAGGGTTATCGGGTTTGGCATGCATCCCTAATATTACCGCATCTAAAGCAGTGTGTATTTTTTCAGGAAACCAACCGAAAGCTTCTGGTAAAAGACCTTTGTTCGCCAGCCTACCTTTAGACGGTTCGAAAATGACATCATCACTTCCGGTTATTTTATATCCTTTATGTTCAAGTGCTAAGGCCAAATTGTGCATCGCACTGCCCCCAATAGCGATAAAATGAATGTTCATAAAATGAATTTGTGGTCAAAGATAGGAATTGCAATCAGCTTCGAAAACCACTACTTTATAATTATCTTAGTGCTTAAATTAATTTCATGTCTCTAAACCTTTCGAATATCCCCTCTAAAGAAATCATGCCGGGTTATCACGGAAAATTGGTACATACCTCAAACATGACCCTAGTTTTTTGGAATGTTGAAAAAGATGCCGTGGTTCCTGAACATCATCATGTTCATGAACAGATTATGCAGGTTATTGAGGGCGAATTTGAATTTACTTTGGATGGCGAAACAAAGGTTTACCATCCGGGTGACATAGTACCCATTGCATCAAACTTACCTCATAGCGGAAAAGCGCTAACGCCTTGCAAACTGATGGATGTTTTTAGTCCTGCGCGAGATGAATATAGATAAGTTAGGTGTTTGAAAATAAAAATAAAATGGAAATATCCTTAAAGAATAAAAGAGCGCTAGTAGGTGGCAGTAGTGGTGGAATCGGTAAAGCAATTGCGCAACAATTGGCGGCAAGCGGAGCAAATGTTACCATAATGGCCAGAAACGAGGAAAAGTTGAAAGCTGCTTTAGAAAGTTTTGACACCTCAGCAGGACAATCACATAACTATCTGGTGGTAGACTTTTCTGATTATGAAGGATATAAAAAAATCATTTCCAATTATTTTAAATCGAATTCAATAGACATTCTAGTGAATAATACACAAGGTCCGTCTGCAGGAAACGCATTAGAAAAAGAGGTAGAAGATTATCAAGATGCTTTTAATCTTCTTTTCAAAACAGTCGTTTTCACCACTGAATTAGCTTTAAAACATATGATTCAAAATCAATGGGGTCGAATAATCAATGTTGCCTCCATCTCTGTCAAAGAACCTTTATCGTACCTCGCATTGTCGAACTCTATTCGAGCGAGTTTGGTTACTTGGGCCAAATCACTGGCTACTGATGTTGGTGATAAACAAATTACTGTAAATAGCATTCTAACGGGCTATTTCGATACCGAGCGTATTGCCCAACTGAATTCAAAAAAGGCAGAACAATTAGGCATATCAGAAAACGAAGTCTTGGCAGATATGAAATCAAAAGTGCCATTAAAACGTATCGGTGACCCTAAAGAATATGGGTATTTGGCAGCCTTCTTAGCTTCCGACAATGCCGCTTTTATTACTGGAACTCAAATACCGATTGACGGAGGATTGCTAAAATCACTTTAAACTCCAAAAAGGCTCACATCCTAACTCAAGCTGCCCTTTCCCTCATTTTTCATTGTTTACAGGGGGTTTTAGCTACATCTTTGTACGTAACTTTGAAATAACATACGCCAAATTAAGGACCAACCGTTCTCTTTTAAGCGTATCGCTTAATTATTAAGTAATGAAACATATAATAACCCTAATTACGATACTACTATTTTCTCAAATGGCGCAATCGCAGAAAAATAATGATTCTTTTGAAACGCTTTGGAAGCAGGTTGAAAAGCTAGAAAATGATGCTTTGACCAAGTCTGCTTTGAAGGTCGTGTCTTCCATTTCGGAAAAAGCAAAAAAGGAAAAGAATTCACCGCAAATCGTGAAAGCCCTCTTATATAGCTCAAAGTATGCCATGACTTTAGAGGAAGATGCTCAGCTAAAAATCGTAAATGATTTTAAAAGGGAAATCGAGGAGGCTCGATTCCCTACCAAAAATGTTCTGGAAAGTTATTTAGCGACGCTGTATTGGCAGTTTTTTCAACAAAATAGATATCAATTTTACAACCGAACAAAAACGGATGTCAAAGTAGATTCTGTCGATTTCAGAACCTGGGATTTAACCACCCTTTTCGAAGAAATCACTATTCATTTTGACACCTCTCTAGAAAATGAAGCAAAATTAAAACAAACACTTGTCTCCGATTTCGATGTTATTTTACATCAACAGAAAGGTTCTGAAGAATATCGTCCCACTCTTTTCGACCTTCTGGCGCAAAATGCACTGGCCTTTTATTCCACCAGTGAAAATAATATAACACGACCTGCGGACAAATTCGAAATAGATAATCCTGAACTATTGTGCAACGGCAACACGTTTGCCCAGCTGAATATTTCCACTACTGATAATACTTCGCTGCAGGCCAAGGCACTTTGCATCTTTCAAAAACTCTTGATGCTTCATCTACCAACGGCTAAGCCTTACACCTTTGCAGAAGTAGATATTCAACGTCTTCAATTTATCTATCAGAATGCAGTTTTCGAAAATAGGGAGCAACAGTATCTTGAGGTGCTTCAAAATGCAGCTTCCGCCGGAAATGGCAATTTGGCTTCAGGTTTATACAACTACGAGATTGCGGCACTGCTATATCAAAAGGGGAATAGTTATCAGCCGGAAACCAATGAAGAACCCCGTTGGAAAATAAAAGAGGCCTTGGAACTTTGTGAAAAGGTAATAAAGGAAAATCCTGATAGCCGAGGAGCTGAAAAATGTCGGGCCTTAAAAACGCAAATTCTCGCCCATAGCCTTCAATTGACAATGGAAAGACATAT
>CALHCJ010000132.1 GCA_937936275.1 uncultured Flavobacteriaceae bacterium | reverse complement strand
ATGATACAACTATTCAAACATCGTTGGAATCGTATGGCCGTTCGTTTGGCTATCACGAGCTTTGTCATAGGCACGATTTTCATGCTCGTTGCATTAACTACAGATCATGAAATCTTAATTACTTTCGGAATAACATTTTTGATACTATATATACCCGTAACAGGTATAACACTCTTTGTATTACTAACTAATACCATTATGCATTTCAAAGACATACAAGAACATATCATGACTTTCATAGTGGTATTGATGAACATCCCTATTGCACTTTTATACATCAACTTTTTAACTTCATAATATGAATTCTTTAAGACTAACACTTTCAAAATATAACTCCCTTTATCTGAACCTAGCGCTATCTATAGGCTTTGCGTTCACCTTACTACTGTTTCGCATGCAAATCACAGGAAGCTTCTTTTACCTTTTTTTGGTATGGAATCTTTTTCTAGCAGGAATTCCCTTTGCCATAACCCAGTTTTATAAAAGGAGCCCGAAGCTAAGATCTTTGAAACTAATTTCTTATTCAGGCTTTGTTGCTTGGTTACTCTTTCTACCGAACAGCCCGTATATCATCACAGATTTGGTTCATCTCAATTTAGGTCACTCCAAACTGATGTGGCTAGATCTTTTTCTCGTCTTCACATTTGCTTTTAACGGTTTGCTTTTAGGGTTACTTTCCATGTTAGACATGTCAGATTTTGTCAGTGAACGTTTTGGTAGTCGCATCTCTAAGTATATCATTTTTAAGGTCTGTATTTTAAGCGGTTACGGCATCTATCTCGGACGATTTTTACGTTTCAATTCATGGGATATCACTACGAAACCAGGCACCTTATTTTTACAAATTGTGCGAAGCATTTACGATCCGAATGTCTGGCTAACTACTCTTGCTTTTGGTGGTTTTCTATGGATTGTATTTTCATTACTACAATCAATTATTGCTAGCAAAAGATAAATATGAAGCTATCGTTCAACAAAAATTATTTTATAGCTTTCTCATTATTATTTCTTGTTGAAATAGGAATTGCCTTTTTTTTTAAAGAAGGTTTTATTCGGCACACTTTTGGTGACTTTTTGGTCGTTATTCTGCTGTATTGTTTTTTTAAAAGCTTTGTGAAAGGTCGTGTCTGGAGCATTGCAGCTATAACCTTAGGTATAGCCTATATTATAGAATTTTTACAGCTTACAGATTTTCTTAAACATTTAGGTCTTGAACATAACAAATGGGCAGCCCTAGTATTCGGAAACTCTTTTAGCATTCAAGATTTGATAGCATATACCTTAGGTATCATAGTCACTTTATATCTTGAAAAGAGTAATTTAGTACAACGCGTTACAGATTGAAATTACCGTTGTACAAAAAAGTAAGTGCATAATAATCGTGTTCGCTTAGCAAATGGTTCAAATTTTGTAAACGTTAAATCAAAGATGAATATATATTTTAGAAGGACGCATATTCATTTTAATTCGACACATCCTTTTTAATGAAAACACATACTTTGTTTATGCTTTTTTTCTGCTGGTGCAGCTTTTTAATTGGGCAGCAAACACCTATATCAAAAGAGGGTGCTAGCAAAATAATCCATAGTAAAAAAGAAGCCCAAGAAAAGGTATATGAATTTGATGGACCAGATGGACCTTATATTATTAATGACACCCTATTCAAAGTCAACAAAAGAAATTTGCTTGTTTTTGAAAATCAATTTAACTCAGATTCTTTACCAGTTCAAGTAAGCAACGTTGATGAAGATACTTTTCATGTTGCGATACAATCTAATTATAAAAGTCCTCCCACTAATTTTGATATGCCCAACAAAATGGTGGTAATCTCTGATATCGAAGGAAAATTCAATGCCTTCTCTAGTTTTTTAATGGCAAATAAGGTTATTGATAAAAACTACAATTGGATTTTTGATGACGGTCATCTGGTGCTCGTTGGCGATTTTGTAGATCGAGGGCGTAATGTCACTCAAGTCTTATGGTTAATTTATAAGTTAGAATATCAAGCACGAGAAAAAGGAGGTCATGTACACTTTATTCTGGGAAACCACGAAGTACTTAATTTTAAAGGAGATCATCGGTATAACAGTGGAAAGTATATCAAAGTAGCTCAAGAAATAAGCGGACAAAGAGACAAAAAAAAAGCAATTCAATACATGTATTCTAACCGTTCAGAGCTTGGAAAGTGGATGGCAACCAAAAACGTAGTGGAAAAAATAGGAGATTATATTTTTGTACATGCTGGGTTGAGTCCGCAACTGACGAAATACAAACACACCTTAGATGATATCAACACAAATGTGAGAAATTTTTATACTCAAAAAATAACCATACAAGATACTACGGCCCAATTTCTCTATGGCAATAAAGGTCCGTTCTGGTATAGAGGTTTCGTAATGCCACGGTCGAATTATGAAAAAATAAATAGTAACGACTTAGACCATGTTTTAAATTACTACGAAGCAAAAACCATTGTAGTTGGTCATACTATCGTATCAGACATCAAAAAGAGTTTTGAAGGGCGCATTTTACTGATCGATGTCTCTCATAGTTATCAGAAACATTCGGGAAAAACCAAAGGAGTACTCATTGAAAACGGATTGGAATATAAAATCAATGATTTGGGTACGAAAAGCCTCTTAGTTCAATAGATTTTGTTCCCCTTAAAGACCTTCAAAATAAGTGTCTAAATACACCAGTCGATTCTTTATCCAAGAGGTAAGATATTCGAAGTCTTCTTCCTGTGAATATGTATTTTTCCAAAGTCCAAACTCGCGTTCGTAAACTTTTTCACTATTAAACTTTGAATACATTTTTTCTACTTGGTGCAGCAATTCTTTTTCGCTAAATTCTTTTTGGCGCAAGGCATGCCATCGTGCTTTGAGTTGATTACGATATCCATTGGGGTTTACACTTAATAGTCTATCAAACAAACCATTGCTTAAAACATCGTTAGTGGTTGGTATTCGTTTACCTTCTTGAATCACCCCAAGAACTCCGTCTAAATCCCATGGAACAAAAAAGTAAGGTTCGTTCGTATCATATTTAGCGAGATAATAGTTCTTACCCAAATTGTCTGTAGCTCGTAGTAAGTTTACTAACAAGAAGTAATTGATAGCATTATCGATATCAAGGTGCTGCCCAACTTGGGCTGAAAAGTTTGCATCATTTGCATTGACTACGAGGTCAACAAATTTTGCAAGATCGTTCCAATGTGCTTTATAATTTACTAAAGGAAATTTCATTTCGAAGCCTGCCCAATGCGGGAAAAGATTATCATATTCAGGTGACTTCTTAAATGAAGGACCGCCCTCGTACGCAGCCGCTTTGAAAAGTTCGCCGTGAACTATTTTCCCTTCATTAGCTTTTAATTCCAGGAGTTTTCGATCAACAGGTTCCGACAAAGCATAAACACCTAAATAAATTCCGTTTTTAAAAACTTCTACATAGCGAACCTTGAAACCGCTTTTTGCCTTTGACTCTTTTTGAATATAATTAGGCATTGATATTTTCAACCATAATTCAGCGGCTATTGTCGATCGAATTCGTAAGGGTTCGTTGTACAAGGCATCTAGTATCCAATCATCATCAGATCGCATTCCTTTGAATTGAAGGTCTTTGGATTCTTTTCGAATGGCATCTAACCAGAATTCTAAATCATATGATTTTTTGGGAAATGTAAGTGACAAATTTCCGCGATGTTCTATACCTACTCCACTTTTCAAAAAACTTTCGAAGTCATAATATGAAAAATCACCAAAACGCTTTACATCGTCTTCGACGTCTTGGTTTATTTGAAGATGTACAATAGGAAGCTTGGTTCGATATAAGGTATACGTGCCGAGATCACCTTCTACAGCCACTGGGTTTGAAACAGAGGATATCGCTTCTGTATCAACAACCTTAAAAGTCCGATTGAAGGTAAACGTAGTAGCTCTAGTGTCGAAACCCTGATTATTCCAGATAATAATCTTGTTCGTGTTATCGACAACAAAACTTCCTTCTTCAGCAATAATTTCTTGAGCCTGCCCACTGAAAAATGACAACAGCAATAGTAAGTGAAGTGAGGTCTTCAAAGTGCTTGTATTTGATAGCATCAAGAATTTTTTTCCAATGTAAGCATTAAGGGGCTAATTCTATTTCAGATTTGCCTTAAATACCATGCTTTCAAGTTTTATGCTGTCAAAAAAACAAATTTTTCAAGAATCAACACCATCAACATAATCCTGAAGATACTTGTAACGCTTGGTCAGTTTCCCATTTTTGGTCATGAGCGCACGCTGGAGTACACCATCTTCATCCTTATTAAAAAAAGCAGGAATCACGTGTTTTAGAAAAGCAGCACCAAAACCATTACTCGCATCACGCGGAAGCTCACAAGGTAAATTGTCTACTGCCATTACAGCAATGGCAGATTTGTTTTTAAAATTAGTTTCCTTTTCTGTTTTCGGATCATACCCATAAATGGGTTCAGCAATTGTTGAAGGTCGTATTGTTGTTGCAATTGGTCCATCGATATCACAACTCACATCGGCCACCACCTTTATTCTGAAGTCCGGATGTTTCACATCTTCACGTGTGTATAAGTATGGAGCACCATCACCATAGAAATGCCCAGCAATATAAAAATCAGTGACTTTGGTGAAGCGCGTAAAGTTTGTTTTATATTCCTCGGGGTTGGCAAAGAAGTCAGGTTTATTCCCACGTATCCCATCTTTACGTTTGTTATATTCAGAAGCATCAATTTGACAATATACAGGCTCTTTGAATTCCTCTTCTAAGTATTCAGCGACGGTTACTTTGCGAAGGTTCATGGCATCAAGCATTTCGCGGGCTCCATTTCCCACTCTACCCCTACCCGTCAACATAATTTTAATATTGGGTAATTTGATCTTTTTCAACTTCGCAATCAAAGCTTCTTGGTCTTCAAGTTTTTCTGCTTTGGGTAGTTTGAAGCTTCCGAATTTGAGTCCGTAGGCTCTGAATCCGTTATAGGCGCCAACAATACCCGCATATCTACCAAAAGCAACCAAACGTTGTTCTTTTTGATTTGTAATCACCTCATGATCGTAGAGTTCAATATTCTTAGCTAGTATCGCTTGTAATAATTTGCGATTGTATGATTGTTTTTTAATCGTATGCGAAAAGAAAAAGTATTTTTTATTCGGAATCAACGCTTCAATTGGTACTTCTTTGACACCCAGAAGCACGTCACATTCTTCCATTTTCGAAGCAACCTCAAAACCCCGATCTTTATACTCCTCATCGCTAAAAGTTCGGATTGAAGAAGGCTCGACAATAATCACTGCCTTTGGATGATTTTCAACTACCTTTTGGCAGGCTTCTGGGGACAAAACGACTCTTCTATCGGGTGGATTTTTGCGCTCTTTGATGATTCCGAATTTCATGTTTTTACGTTTAATATTTGAGTGTTTGGTGATACTCGGTTAAAGGTTCAAGGGCTACTTCGTAGCTGTTCAAGGTTCAAAGTAAAACTTGCATACGTTGAACCTTGAACGTGACAAGGTCACTTTTTGAACTTTGAACCGCTAACGGCCACTAGCTAATGCCTTTCAAATTGAAAATTCAACTTAAAAAACCTGTCTTGTTTCAAATGTAACCGTTGCCTTGGGCATGACAAAACTTTTTTTGGAATACTTTTTGGGGTATCTTTGGCGACCGCGTTAGGGATAGTAGCGGTTACCCCGAAGGCATTTTGAGTTTTGACGATAAATGACTGCGGCGTAAGAGCGAATAGCCCGACCTGAGCGTTTCAGCGAAGGGAACGCCCAATTAGTTCTTTGAAAAAAATCATTGAGAAAAGTATGACTCTGAAACGAGTTCAGGGTTCAAATTATTTGCGGCAAGCAAGCTTGCCTTACTCATTGAAGGGGCCGCCTGGTTTTGACAGCGAGACCAATGGCAATGTAAGCATGTCGAGCGCTGAGAAATAGCTCGTTAATCTCATATTTCAAACTTTTAATAGGCGATAATAATTACGCTCTTGCCGCTTAATCTGAATTATAGTAAGATTTAGCCTCGTCTCTACAAGGTAGAGAAGCGAGATGTTCCTGAATAGCCCCTGTCGACGGCGATTCAATCAGGAGCACCATAAATGTCGATATAAGGCTATTAGCACTTCGATGGTAGCACTAAAACTTAAGAAGATAAGCGTTTGTTAGGCTGTTTCTGGTCAGGCTTGCGTCGAAAATTAATCAGAAAATAAACATGTAGAAGGCATTAACATTGCTTGTTTGGACGGGAGTTCGATTCTCCCCGGCTCCACTATTATACTTAAAAGCCACACCTAAAGGTGTGGCTTTTTTGTTTTATATGTTACCCTCTCCAAACGCTAGTTTGATAAAGGATTAGATAATTGCAATACCAGGGCTACTAATCAATCATATAAGGTAGGTCAAAGATAGGGTTGATTGGTTGGTTCTTCACTTTACTACTCAAACTTGTGCTATTCTTGTCTGAGTTCGTACCTGTTATAATTCGTTCAATAATATCGAATACTTCAGAAACTTGGGTGCCTGCAGGCATTAAAGGGTGATAGGTAAAGCGAACTAAGTCTTGATCAAAAGGTGTAAAATCTAAGCCAAGAATCGCCACTGGGCACATAATGCTGTTGTTGTCAATATCAAAAGGGTCACAGCGGTCAATATGACCAAAACCAAGAACATGACCAAACTCGTGAAAATAAAGAATTTCATCCCCTTCAGACAACCACATCCGAGCTTTTCGACTGACATAATTTTCGTCAATTTCATCTATGCTCGCAACTCCCGCTATATTACCACCACCGATAAAATTGTAAATATCTGGCCAAAGATTCTCAATTTGATCAAGGGGTCCTAAATAAATATGAACATCCGATTCAGCGGCAGTATTTACCAATTCAATTCTTGTACCATCGGTCATCAACGAATTTAGTATTGTATTTCTAGTCACAACGCGTTCCACAAATTCATTAGCTATGTTTCCATCAAGAAAGACCTTTATAGTGCCTTCCCATTTCTTGACAAAGCCCGGTTCGCCAATAGACTCATTTAATACAACTGTTGTAAAATCAGTAACTGTTCTCTTTTGCTCATTAGATAAAAGTCCATCTTCTTCATCTAAAAGATTAACTGTAATATTCGCATTTGACTTCAAGACACCGTCATTGACAAATACATCGACAACTATTTTTTCGCGTGCCTCGAAGTCTAATTGATAAGGAATTCCCACTGTTAACTCACCAGTCGAGCGATTTACACGAAACGCACTTGATGATTCTGTATTTACATTAAAGAAGATTTGATCATTCTCTGCATCGCTTGCGACTATGGTGCCTAAAGAAACACCAATCTCTGAATTTTCAGTGACTTCAAAAGTCTGTGCTTGAATTACGGGGGCTGTATTTATAGCAGCCTCATCCATTTTTTCATCATCGCTGCTACAAGCACCTAGCAATAAACCTACTGCCAAAATGCTAACTAATTTCTGTCTCATACTATTTGAATTATTATACTTGTGACCAAATTTTAACTACCTACTCGTTTTTCAAATATAAAACATTTGCAGTCGATACTCACTTAGAGACTTATTTGATGCTAGATAGCGTTGACAAAGAAGTTTTTGTCGGAAGTAAGAATCAATTTAAAAACCCATCAACCAAGCTTGCTCATGGTTTTTGATTTTAAACACGGAATATTTTTCATCAATTGAAAAACTAACAATACTTGTATCTTAGCAACCAACAAATAAAGACGATGTCAACTGGTAAATCATGGTTACGTACCCTTTTAGATCTCTTGGAGGTCTTTTTCAATAGTTCACAGCAAAGCAAGCAAGGCCGAACTTGGCACCAACA
>CALHCJ010000131.1 GCA_937936275.1 uncultured Flavobacteriaceae bacterium | reverse complement strand
CATGAATTCGGGCTCGGTGATTATAAATGGGGAGGCACTGCTATCCATAGCTTCCAACTGCACCGTATAACTCTTATTGGTTATCGTTTTTTCTAAATCCGCCTTGAGGCGCTCCTTTTCTTCGTCAGACAATTTAGAGATTGTAGTATCCTCTTTTTTAATCAAATTATCTAAATGATCTGCATCTACTCGAGCAAAAGAAATTTTCTCTTTTGAAGTCTCCAGTTTTTGCATTAGGTGACCAATGATAGGAGAATCCATTAATAAAACTTCATATCCTTTAACTTTCGCAGCTTCAATATAGCTATGTTGTGCTTCTTTGTCTGATGCGTATAAAATAACTAGCTTATCATCTTTATCGGTCTGTGCATTTTTAATTTTCTCCTGTAACTCTTCAAAAGTAAAGTAACTACCATCAACCGTTGGATATAAAGCAAACTTATCAGCTTTCTCAAAAAATTTATCTTCTGAAAGCATTCCGTACTCAATAACAATTTTGATATCATTCCATTTAGCCTCTAATTCTTCACGATTATTTTTGAATAGAGAATTTAATTTATCAGCGACTTTTCTCGTGATATAGGAGGAAATCTTTTTTACCGCTCCGTCTGCTTGTAAATAGGAGCGAGAAACGTTTAAAGGAATATCTGGAGAATCAATAACACCACGTAACATCGTTAAAAACTCTGGAACAATACCCTCTACATTGTCGGTTACAAAAACCTGATTCTGATAGAGTTGAATACGATCTTTCTGTTGATTAAGATCTTGTGTTAACTTCGGAAAGTAAAGAATTCCTGTCAAGTTGAACGGATAATCGACATTCAAATGAATGTGGAACAACGGTTCTTCAAATTGCATAGGATACAATTCCCGATAAAAGCCTTTGTAATCTGCATCTTCTAAATCAGCAGGTTGCTTCGTCCAAGCTGGATTAGGATTGTTGACGATATTATCAACTTCCTCGGTTGGTGCTGGATCTTCTTCTTTCGCTCCCTCGGGTTTGGGGAGGGTTTTCGTTTTCATTCCGAATTTAATCGGAATTGGCATGAACTTATTGTACTTGTTAAGCAATTCGTTAATGCGACTGTCTTCTAAAAACTCGGTGGAATCGTCAGCAATGTGTAAAATGATTTCTGATCCACGGTCTTCTTTTTTTCCTTTTTTCAAAGTGAAATTAGGAGAGCCATCACATGACCAATGTGCAGCTGGTTCATCTTTGAAGCTTTTTGTAATAATTTCAACTTTGTCAGCTACCATAAAGGCAGAATAGAAACCTAGCCCAAAGTGTCCAATAATTCCTGCATCTTTAGCTCCATCCTCATATTTATTTAAAAACTCTTCGGCCCCAGAAAAAGCAACTTGGTTGATATAGTTTTTGACTTCTTCTTCAGTCATACCAATACCTTGATCAATAATATGAAGTTTTTTACCCTCCTTATCAACCTTGATCTCGATCATTGGGTTACCGTATTCAACCTTTGCTTCACCAATTGCTGTGAGGTGTTTTAGTTTGAGTGTCGCATCCGTAGCATTTGAGATTAGCTCGCGAAGAAATATTTCGTGATCACTGTAAAGAAACTTCTTGATCAGCGGGAAAATATTTTCTACTGATACATTTATTTTACCTTTTGCCATAAAAAAATTGTTTTTATTTTTTTGTTTTTAGAAAGTCTATTGTGCAAACTGATTTGCCAAACCAATAGTCAAAAAAAGTACCACTCTTTATGCTACTGACAAACTGACATTTAATCGCAAATGGGTTTTATTAAAATATTTAACAAAATTTTGTTTAATTTTTTTACATAATAGTTAAACAATTATATATCTTTGTTATGTTGATTAGAAAAATTGCTATGAGAAAGAATTAAAACTGATTGACAAATTTATTTATTGGTTAGGTTGTTTTGAAAACGTGTTTTCCCTCGAAAGCACGTTTTCTTTATAAACAGGTTTTAATGTTATATTAACGCTTGTTATCCTCTCCATTACATACCTTTAAAGTCTAAAATGTTCGAAAAATGGCCACAAAAGCAAAAGCTAAGAAAGTTACAGACGACGCTATCATCTCTATGTACATGGATTATGTACTTGAACATGAACTGATACCAAAATCAATTTATAAATTTTGCAAGGCTAATGGTATTAGTGAAGCAGATTTTTATCAATTTTTTGGATCCATAGAAGGGATACAGAAAGCAATATGGAATAAGTTCTATAGCAATACGGAAGCACTTATTGCAAAAAATAAGGAATTTGAAGTACTCTCTAACAAAGATAAGATGCTCACTTTTTTCTATTCCTTCTTTGAGTTACTTACCTTAAATAGGAGCTACGTGCTTTTCACGCTGCAAAACGATAAAAGTATTTTGAAGAATATGGCACAAATGAAGGGTTTGAGAAGGCACTTTAAAGAATTTACTACAGAACTGATTGAGGATGGCAATGCTTCTAAAAATCTTAAAATAACCAAACACAATCCAACAGTCTTTTCAGAAGCTGCATGGTTGCAATTGTTGTTTATACTGAAGTTTTGGATGGATGATGAATCTGCTGGTTTCGAAAAGACAGATATCGCTATTGAAAAGTCGATCAATACGGTGTTTGATGTTTTTGAGAATACACCCTTAGACAACATTCTTGATTTTGGAAAATTTCTTTTTAAAGAAAAAATGGCTTAATAACAAGTTTCTTATACTATGAAGACCCTAGATAAAATACCTACAGGAAAGATTGAACGTGCCGGTAAGCTAGTTAAGACAGGGGTGAAAATCGGGGGGAATTACGTAAAATACTATGGTAAAAAATTAGTCAACCCTGATCTTACCAAAGATCAACTTAACGAAGACAAT
>CALHCJ010000130.1 GCA_937936275.1 uncultured Flavobacteriaceae bacterium | reverse complement strand
CATATTGATTTTGCGGGCGGAATTACAAAAGCAATAAACAAAACAAAAGCGTACTTGAAAGAAACCAATCGCGATTTAAAAATAATTGTGGAAGCTCGTAGTTTAAAGGAAATTGAAGAAATTTTAGAATCTGAAGGAGTTTACAGAATATTGATTGATAATTTTAATTATGAAGATACACGAACTGCTGTACAATTGATTGGTGATCAATGTTTGACAGAGTCCTCAGGGGGTATCAACGAAAAAACAATTCGTAATTATGCAGACTGCGGCGTTGATTACATTTCTTCAGGTGCATTAACACATTCTGTTTATAATATGGATCTTAGTCTTAAAGCTGTTTAAATGTCTGCAGAGATTGAAGAACGGCTAGATAAGATTCCGGTTATTAATTGGGTGGCGGCAGCCTTAAAAAAGATTAAGCTACCTGCATTTGAAGGCCTATCTATTTACGATCTCATTGAAATGTATATTGTTGGCGTTGTAGAGGGTGCACTGTCTACTCGCGCGAGTTCAATAGCGTTTAGTTTGTTTTTAGCATTGTTTCCGCTGTTGATTTTTATGGTAACTCTGGTACCTTTTATTATTAATATCTTCAATCTAGAAAACACCAATTTTGATAGTGAATTTCCACAATTTTTAGAATCATTTTTACCCAATGCAACTGGAGAATATTTTGGAGAGATTTTTCAACAGATTAAGGATCAAAAGCCCCAAGGTGGCTTATTGTCTTCTGCTTTTTTATTATCCATATTTTTGATGGCAAATGGTGTGAATTCTATTTTTAGCGGTTTTGAAACCTCTTATCATGTAGATCTTACACGTAACTTTTTCAAACAATATGCTTATGCCTTGATGGTTGGTTTGATCCTATCGATTCTAATTATTGTTGGCTTTGTGGTCTTTATTTATTTTCAAGTGTATGTGCTTGGTTATTTAACTGATTTCGCCGCGAGAACGGGAGGATATGTATTGGAAGAGGGAGAAATTAGAGGTGTACAAATCGCAAAGGTTTTATTCTTCATGATCTTGTCATACCTTACTACTGCAATTCTGTATTATTTCGGAACAAGAGAAGGTAGAGAAGCTCGATTCTTCTCTGCGGGTGCCTTAATGACCGCACTGCTTTTTCTGCTTACCTCTTATCTTTTTGGGGTTTATGTGGAAAAGTTTGCAAGATACAATGAATTATACGGGGCATTGGGAGGATTGTTAATTTTAATGGTGTACATCTGGTTAAATTCGAATATCTTGCTGCTTGGGTTTGAGCTCAATGCAACTTTAAATCGGCTTAGACGAAATTTGAAAAATAAATGAAAAAGTCCCTCCAACTCGTAATTTTAATTGTCGTACTAAGTTTTACTGTATTTTCGAACGCTCAATCTGTGTTTGGAAAATGGAAAACAATTGACGACCGCACGGGAAACCCTAAAGGTCTAATTGAGATTTATGAGAAAGATGGAATGATGTATGGTAAAATATTAAAAGTTCTTGAGAAGGGAAGAGAAGGAGAAGAAATTCTTTGTGTGAAATGTGATGGCGATATGAAGAATCAGCCAGTTGTTGGTATGCACATAATCAAAAAAGGAGTAAAAAATAAGGATGGTGAATGGAAAGGAAAATATTTGTTCGATCCCGAGCAAGCGATGACCTTTCGATTTAAAATTTGGTTGAATCCCGACAATGAAGATGAGCTAAAGGTCAGAGGATATTTAGCATTTATCTACAGAACTCAAACTTGGGTACGTCAAAAAGGTTAGAAGAAGGTGGAACTATGCAACAGTTCATCAATGTAATTTTACCGATTCCGTTAGAGAAGTTATTTACCTATAGTGTAACGCAAGAAGAGTGGGAATTTCTTCAACCAGGCATGAGAGTTGCCGTTCCTTTTGGTAAATCTAAAATTTATACTGCGCTGGTTTATCAGAAACACACAACATCTCCAGAAATTTATGAAGCCAAAGCGATACATGAAATATTAGATGAGCATCCTATCGTGCACCAAGTTCAGCTCAAACATTGGCAATGGATTTCAGAGTATTACATGTGTACTATCGGTGAGGTTTTTCGCAGCGCGGTTCCCAGTGCTTTTCTTTTAGAAAGTGAAACTCTAATACTTAAAAATGAAGGTGTAGAAGTAGACGAGAATACCCTAAAAGATGACGAGTTCTTAATATTTGAAGCGCTGCAACATCAATCTATCTTAAAAGTACATGAGGTAGCTGCTATTGTTGACCGCAAGCATATCCTTCCTATATTACATCGTTTATTAGATAAAAATATTATCGTATTAAAAGAGGAAGTTTACGAACAGTACAAGCCCAAATTGGTTCGTTATATCAAATTAGGATCTAGCTATCAATCCGAAGAAAATCTAGAAATACTTTTAGAATCACTGACCAGAGCACCCAAACAAAGTCAGGTAATTTTGTCGCTATTTCAATTGCAGGCAACCCAAAAGAAACCAATTAAGGTTTCAGAATTAGAAGTAGCCAGTGGAGGATCGAAAGCGGTGATCAAAACTCTTATTGATAAGTCTATTTTAGAGGAATATTATATCCAACGAGATAGAGTGAATTATGAAGGGGATGAAAATGCAGATCTAAAATGTTTAAATGAATATCAAGAAATTGCTCTTCAGGATATTAAAAGTGCTTTTAAAGAAAATAAAACCACGCTATTGCAAGGAGTCACTTCTTCAGGAAAAACCGAAGTTTATGTAAGATTGATCGAAGAATGTATTACTTCGGGTAAGCAAGCTTTGTATTTACTTCCTGAAATTGCATTAACTACCCAATTAATTGGTCGTTTGCAGGAATATTTTGGTGAGAAGGTATCTGTATATCATTCTAAGTACAATGTGCAAGAAAGAGTTGAAGTATGGAATAATGTACTCGTAAATAAGCCAAAAGCACAGATAATTATTGGCGCAAGATCCTCCTTATTTCTTCCGTTTTCAAACTTAGGGTTGGTTATCGTTGATGAAGAACATGAGAGTTCGTTTAAGCAGTTTGATCCAGCTCCTCGCTATCATGCGCGTGATGCAGCAATTGTTCTTGCAAATTTGCACCAATCTCATATTTTATTGGGTTCCGCAACGCCAAGTATCGAAAGCTTCAATAACGCCAGAACTGGAAAATACGGTTATGCGAAAATAACTCGACGATTTGGCAATGTTTTAATGCCAGATATAGAATTGGTTGATATTAAAGAGCAATCGCGAAAAAGGCGTATGAAAGGTCATTTTTCGGAACGATTGTTAGAGGAAATTACAGAAACTTTGGAATCCGGAGAACAAGTAATTTTATTTCAGAACCGAAGAGGTTACGCACCAATTATGGAATGTACAACTTGTGGACATTCACCTCAATGTCCGAATTGCGATGTTAGTTTAACCTATCATCAATATAAAAAGCAGCTGCGTTGTCATTACTGTAGTCACCACATAGCGCTTCAAGAAAC
>CALHCJ010000129.1 GCA_937936275.1 uncultured Flavobacteriaceae bacterium | reverse complement strand
TAGTGTAGTGAGCTTGGACGATGGTACAAAAGGGCTTTTAGTGACCTATGCATCTGGTGGCACTACTCCTGGCGACAGTTATTTATGGAAGCTAAAGCCGAATGGATTTCCTGAAAGTTATCAAATGTGGGCTAGTATTGTTCCTATCGGAGGAATTGAAGCTACCTGGGACGACTGGAAAATTATGGAAAGTGGTGTTTTTTTACCTACCTCACATCAACTTGGGCCAGTAACAATTAATATGGGATCTGTAAAAGCCTATAATTAAACAGATAACAAAAAAAATTACAATAATTAAAAGACAAAGCGTTATGTAGTATAGCAAATACTCTATTTCCCCTAAGATGCAAGATTTTCAATTTCCTTTAGATTTCACTTTCAATATCGGAACACTTTCGAATGACTTTACCGCGGTAGACTCTCGTCAGAAAACGGTCGCCTATGTCAAGCAAAAACTTTTTAAATTTAAAGAAGACGTTAGTGTTTTTGAAAACGAAAGCAAAACCAAAGTGCTCTATAAAATCAAAGCCGATCGGTGGATTGATTTCTCTGCTTGTTATTCCTTTTCAGACCCTGAAGGAAACGAACTAGGAAAGATAGGTCGAAAAGGCTGGGCTTCTTTATGGAAGGCACACTACGAGATATTTGACAAAAACAAACAGCTCAAATTTACCATTAGAGAAGAAAATGCTTGGGTTAAAGTTCTTGATGGCCTTGTAGGACAAATTCCGATAATTAATCTATTCACTGGGTTGTTTCTCAACCCTGCTTACTTGGTAATCAATAATCGAAATGAAACTGTAGTTCGCCTTTCCAAAGAAAAATCATTAGTTGGACGTCGTTTCAAAGTTAGCGAGATTAAAAAATTAGATGGACTAGAAGACGATATTATTATTCTAGGCTTAATGATGATGGTTTTACTGGAAAGAAGAAAAGGTTAGAGTTCGGTTAATCCGTATTCACTTAAAACTACCTGCCACTCTTGCGTTTCCATAATTTCTAAAATTCGTTGCGAAATGGCTTGCTCTAAGACCGTATTATCTTTTGCTAAACCAAAAGCATAAAATTGAACATCGAACTGCACGGGTAATATTTGCAACCTGTTTAACGTAGAATCTTCTTGAATTCGATACTTTAAAATAGGCTCGTCATACATGAAAGCTTCAATAGCTCCATCTCGAAGACGCTCTAAACCAGGAGTAACCGATGAAAACAACGCTATATCTTTAAAAAAGTGTTCTTTTAAAAAACTATTGGAACTTGAATTCTTAATGGTACCTATCTTTCTCTCTTTAAATTCATTAAAACCATCAGGACTGCTATTTAACTGATTTACCGTCAAACTCGATGCTATACTAGCGGTAAGTCCTGAGATAAAAAGTAGTCCCCCAAACATTAAGACCAATGCGGCGATCTTACCCATTCGGGTTTTAGGCGCTTTGTCACCATAACCCACTGTAGTTAAAGT
The DNA here is from genome assembly GCA_937936275.1 of uncultured Flavobacteriaceae bacterium. Lineage (GTDB taxonomy): Bacteria > Bacteroidota > Bacteroidia > Flavobacteriales > Flavobacteriaceae > Maribacter_C. The sequence goes on along the minus strand of CALHCJ010000129.1, from coordinate 16,886 downwards.
AACCGCTGACCACCAGACACCATCCCAAATACCGCGATACCCCTTTCGAAACTGTTCATCCTCTTTACGCTCAAAATACCAACCCAATACTCCGAATAAAAATATAATCAGAAGTAGTACCAAGAGTCCCTTCAAAAAGTTTTGATTAAAAAATCCTTCCAAAAAAGCAATAAACTTTTGAAAGGAAGAGCTTTCCGCTACTGCGATAGTAGAGTTGGAGGCATAAAAGGAATGTGTAAACTCCATTTGCTTACTCCGTTTACTAGTTATGGTTAATGGATTGATACTAACATCAATGCTTCCTTTTGCTAAGGAATCTAACATGTTAGAAAAAACCATCGGTGTTAGTTGGTATTGCAAATTGAGGTCTCCTGCTACTTTTTTCCAAAGCCAAATGTTAATACCCTCTAGGCTTTCGTCATTTTGAACGATAAATGGAGGAGCACTGGTATACCCTACTCGCAAAGTGTCTACTGTCGATTCTTTTTCTTGCGCTGAAGCGATAAAACTACCGATGAGTATTAAACCGATAAGTATTTTATGAAACATTTTGGTTGATTATTTTACCATTTAAATATACGATAAATCAATAAGGGTAAAATATAGATAAGTTCTCTAACTTTAATTTTTTAAAGGAGAACATATGACAATTGATGTACTTAAAGCTAACGACTTAACAGAAACATTGCAACGGCAGGTTTCTGATTTATATCGCCAATTAAATGCGGACAATAAACAGCGCCCTTTAAATGAGATCTTAGCGCCGAGCAATAATGTTTTAGTAATTATATGTAAAATTGAAAATACTATTGTTGCAACCGCGCTCTTATCTACCTATAAGGTAATTTCAGGATATCGCGGTATGGTCGATGATGTAGTCGTTGATGCTGCACATCGCGGCAAAGGAATCGGAAGAAAATTAATGGAACGCCTCTTAAATGAAGCAAAAAATATGGATTTAGACGAGATTTTATTGTTCACGGGCCATCATCGTAAACCTGCTAAGGCATTGTACGAAAGTTTGGGTTTTGAACTTCGAAATAGTGGTTTGTATAATCTTAAAATACATTAGCTTGCTTGTTGTTTATTAAACTGTCGCTTTAAGTCTTCCATAGACTCCTGAAGTTGTTTTAAAAGACCAGTTTCTGTTGTTGCATCAACACCGAATGTAATTTTACTACTGACTTCCCATATTTCCTGTATTTGAAAAGGCTTGATTTCATAAGGTGGATAGGTTTCATTCAGAGAAACTAAAGTCACATTATTGGAATTTGGTTTTCGAATAACTTTCTTTACCAATACAGCATCCTCTAAAACAACTACATACATTTTATTAGCACTCACTTGGTCAATATGTTCTGTGGCTCTTGCGAGCACCCACTCCCCTGGCTTTAAATTTGGTAACATGCTATCACCCTCTACTTGAAAACCTCTATAAGTAGCATTTCTAAACTCCGGCAAAGGCAAGTCAAAGGCTGGCAGTTCTTTATACCACGATGTATCTTGAATATTCTGCGGATATCCGGCTGCAGCCTTGGCATTTACCAAAACCATATTGTCACGATCTTCTGAATCAACGGTAACAACCTTTGGTATAACGCTTGTATTTGATGTCGCCAAGTTCTTTGTTTCACTCTCTCCAAACAACCACAACGGATTTATTTTAAACTGCTTGAATAACTCAACCACCACTTTTCCAGAGAGCTTTGTACGCCCACGTTCAATATCTGCAGTGGTACTCGAAATACCTAAAAGTTTTGCAAATTCAGCCTGAGTATATCCCAACTCTCTTCTAATTTCAATAAATCGTTTTAAAGTGATTTCGTTTTCCATATGTTATTCCTGTTTAATCAGCACTTCAAAAATGATTCGTAATCAAGTACTTGAGTTCTAAAAGCACCCTAAAATTACTATTTCAGCACTTTCAAATATACGTAATTTGGAATAAATCCATAAATAAATTTGGATTATTTCCATAATTAGGAATTATTCCATAATTTTGGAATTATTACAATAAGCATTATGTCCTTTGAACGAACTTTAGAAAAATTAAACATTTTGGCAGATGCAGCTAAATATGATGTATCATGCTCTAGCAGTGGCAGTAAACGCAAGAATGCCAACAAAGGTTTGGGTGATAGTTCGGGTATGGGCATCTGCCATAGTTACACAGAGGATGGACGTTGTGTTTCTCTTTTAAAAATTTTATTAACGAATCACTGCATTTTTGATTGCGCGTACTGTGTGACCAGAAAGAGTAATGATGTGAAACGTGCTGCGTTCAAAATACAAGAAGTAGTAGATCTTACGATTAACTTTTACCGAAGAAACTATATCGAAGGACTTTTCTTAAGCTCTGGAATTTTTAAAAATGCTGATTATACCATGGAACGTTTGGTGGCGGTAGCTAAAAAACTCCGTTTAGAGGAAAATTTCAATGGATATATTCATTTAAAGTCTATTCCCGGGGCAAGCGATGAATTAATGAGAGAAGCTGGTCTATGGGCAGACCGACTTTCTGTAAATATTGAAATTCCTACGGTATCAGGACTAAAGCTTTTGGCTCCAGATAAAAATCATGAAGATTTTATCAAGCCAATGCTAAAGGTGAAGAATGAGATAATTCAATATAAGGCAGAGAGGAAGGTACTTCGAAATACCCCTAAATATGCGCCAGCAGGTCAAAGCACACAAATGATTATTGGAGCTACCGGAGAGTCCGATAAAGACATCATGTATTCAGCGAATCATTACTACAAGAACTACAATATGAAACGGGTGTATTATTCAGGATATGTACCCGTTGCAGAAGACAGTCGCTTGCCCGCTATTGGGTCACAAGTGCCCATGCTAAGAGAAAACAGATTATACCAAACCGATTGGTTACTCCGATTTTATGGATTCTCGGTTACTGAAATTTTAAATGACAAACATCCAAATCTAGATATCGAAGTAGATCCTAAACTGAGTTGGGCTTTACGAAATCTACATCATTTTCCTGTAGACATTAATACAGCAAACAAACGAATGCTCGCGAGAGTGCCGGGATTAGGCATGTACTCGGTCGGTAAGATCATCAAAGCGCGAACTTTTCGAAAATTAAACTGGGAGCATTTAAAAAAAATAGGTGTTGCTTTAAATAGAGCTAAATACTTCATTATATGTGAATCAAATGAATGGGAGCGTAGAGATTTACAAGCGGTACAAATTAAAGCTCTAATTCTGAGAGAAAGTCAAGGTAAGTTCAGAAAAAATTATAGTAGTCAATTATCATTATTCAATTAAAACGCTCTACAATGAATGTATCCAACAAAACTCAAAACAAGCCCGCACAAACAACCCTTTCTTTCATAGAAAGTTATCGGTATGCGACCTTGAGTTTCGGATATCGTTTTGTGGAATGGAAAAGTAAATTGAGGAAGACATTGAAAAGAGCAGTAATCAAATTTTAATAATCCTAAATACTCACGAGGCACTAAAAAAAACTTTGATTTCAACCTAAGCGTTGGAGCATTTTAAATCTTGATTATCGATTAAATAGTTGAAGAACAGAATACTATTTTTTTGGCCATTTAAAAGGTATTAGGATAAGATAAAAAAGGGTGAATTATGAAAGAAGCAAAAATTTTAATCTACGACGGAAGCTTTAATGGGTTTTTAACTAGCGTATTCAAAGCTTTTGATGAACGTATTCAAGTGGCTGACATACAAAAGAATTCGGTTGCTCAAAGAGGGTTGTTTTCAGATACCGAAACTGTGTTTACCCAGATGGAACAAGCTAAACGAGTTTGGAACGGAATTCAAAAGAAAAGTAACATAGCTATAAAGAATGTATACTTCTCGTTTTTAAGTGAAAGTAAAGGTGTAGAAATGTATCTGTATCAATACATTAAAAAGCTGTTCTCACCTACCGACATGATGCAATTGAATTTCTCTGATGCAATTGTCTTGAAAATAAGTCAACTAGCTAAATCAGTGGGTAGAGAGAAGCATCGAATGGAAGCATTTGTTCGATTTCAATTAACTCAAGATGGAGTGTATTTCGCTAACATTGAACCGGATTTTGATGTTTTGCCGCTGATTTCGAAACATTTTCGTTCTCGGTATGCAGATCAACAATGGCTAATTTATGACGTGAAGCGTAGATACGGTATTTTTTATGATTTGCACAAAGTAGAAATCATTTCTTTAGATTTAAAAGAAATATATACCAATAGCATTCAAAAAAATGGTGCCTTTACTAATATTGAATATGACTATCAAACCTTATGGAATAACTATTTTAAAAGTACCAATATCAAATCAAGAATAAATATGAAACTGCATACGCAACATGTCCCTAAACGATATTGGAAGTATCTAAGTGAGAAAAAAGAAGCCGTATAGCGTGTAACATTATTGAAAGAGCAACCACTGATAGAGAAATAAAATTTGTACAATGAAAAAAACACTATCCCTATTTACGCTAGTATTACTGAGTATTTTTTACACTCAAGCTCAAGATTTAGAAAATGCTCTTTTATGGAAAATCTCGGGGAACGGGCTTCAAGAAGCTTCTTATGTATTCGGAACAATACATATGACTTGCGATGCATCACTAAACGACGACGTAAAAAACGCTTTAGACAAAACCTCATTATTGGTATTGGAACTAGATATGGATGATCCTTCTATGAACGCAACGATGATGAGCAACATGGCTATGAAGGACAATCAAAATATCAAAGACTTGCTGTCAGACGAAGAATATGCCACTTTAGATGCGTTTACACAATCAAATTTTGGAGCTCCACTCGCTGCATTTGCAACTTTTAAACCCTTCTTTATTTCTGCAATGACTTACACGAAATTCTTAGATTGTCCTATTCAATCTTACGAAGGTGCTTTAATGGCTATAGCACAAGAGCAAAAGGAAGAAATTTTAGGACTAGAAACTGTCGAAGAGCAACTTAACATCTTTGATGAAATTCCTTATACAGATCAGATCAAAGATTTAATGGTTTCTGTCGAAGACAATTTAACTGAAGACAAAGCGAAATTTCAAAAACTTATGGAATATTACAAAAACGCAGATCTATCAGCAATTCAAGAAATGACTGAAACTGATGAAACCTTAACCATGCAGAAGCACAAAGATTTGATGTTAAATAACCGAAATAAAAAATGGATTTCAAAAATGGAAGTTTTTTCTAAAGAACAACCCACTTTCTTTGGTGTAGGCGCTGCCCATTTAATCGGAGAAAAAGGAGTAATTCAATTATTGAGAGACCAAGGATATACCGTTACCGCAGTGAAGTAGCATGTGTATTTGAAATCTTGAAAAGTGTGCTTTAATATTGTTTTTGGAGCACACTTTTTTGAATCATAGACCATACAGAAATTACGTTTCATACTCTAATTTGGCCTTGCGTACGTGTTGATCTTGGCATAAAAATCAGTTCGCATTTGTTCTGCGTCAAAATCTTTGTAATAGAAAATTTTTCGACTCCCACTATCCTTAGATGTAGTTATTTCAACCTCTTGCATCCATTCGGGGTGCAGAAAAGCATACACAATTGTTAAATCCCAAAGGGTTCTCTGTGTTCTTCCTCCATCCACATGATCATCCCATATTTTCAATAAGAAATCACCTAAAAAATGATTTTCTATTTGCTTTCTAGTTTCAGAATATTCAAAGATGATTTGATTGGCAACACTAACGGGAATAATATGCATTTCAACCTCAGAAAATAGCAGGTGAGACAAGGCGTATTGATCCATAGCACAATTAAAATCGTCTTTTCGTAATATTCCACTATCGAAATCATAGGTAGTACCAAGCCAGTAGAGATTCAATTTCTTTGCGATTGAGGGATCAATAAATACAGCTGAAGCGACGTTGGTCAGGGCTCCTAAAGCGATGATATTCAACTTTTCGCCATTGGGTTGAGCTTTTGCTTGTTTAATGATCTCATAAGCAGCAGCAGAATGTTGTGCTCGATCACCCCAGTCATACATTCTTTCTGCCCCACCCCTATTCGTTTTTACTTGTACACCCATAATACCCAAAAGCATCTCATTCAATCGGTAACTATCTTCCATACTCTTGGGGGTAGTCCAATGTGATGCTTGCCATTGTGTAGCATTTAACGCAGTGACTTCAACGGTTGAGTCCATCAGAATTATACTCAATGCAAAGGCATCATCAACCTCATTGGCAGTATCAGCATCTAGAAGTACTTTGGTTTTTTCTTGAGATATAAGAATCGTAGTAAGTAATAGAAAAACAACGGTGGTTAAAAACTTTAGAGTCTGCATAGGTATTCTGATTTTAATCAAATGTAAAGGCTTACTTTTTAATAGCAAAAAGGAAACGAACCCCGTTCTTTTTTTAGAGGTCAAAATCGTACTTTTGCATCCTTGCTATAGAAAAATGATTAATTACGAAGAAAACATAGAAGTTCAGGGGGCCAGAGTTCATAATCTCAAGAATATTGACGTCACTATACCCAGAGAGAAGCTGGTAGTAATTACTGGACTATCGGGTAGTGGAAAATCTTCTCTTGCCTTTGACACCATCTACGCTGAAGGACAACGACGTTACATAGAAACCTTTTCAGCTTATGCACGCCAGTTTTTAGGCGGGTTAGAGCGACCAGATGTAGACAAAATTGACGGACTGTCACCTGTAATTGCAATTGAACAAAAAACCACTTCTAAATCACCACGATCAACAGTGGGTACCATTACTGAAATCTATGACTTTCTACGCTTGTTATTTGCAAGAGCGGGAGATGCCTACAGCTACAACACTGGCGAAAAAATGGTCAGCTATAGTGATGAGCAGATTAAACAGCTTATCAAAACCGATTATGACGGCAAAAAGATCAATATACTTTCACCAATTATAAAATCAAGAAAGGGTCACTACAGAGAACTCTTCGAGCAAATTGGCAAACAAGGTTTTGTAAAGGTAAGAGTAGATGGTGTTGTAGTTGATATAACCAAGGGAATGAAGGTCGACCGATATAAAACTCACGACATTGAAATCGTTATCGATCGTTTGAAAGTTAGTGATACCGAAGATATGAACAAGCGTCTATCCGAATCCATCAATACAGCAATGTACAGCGGTGATGACGTCTTAATGGTGCTCGAGGAAGGTACTACTGAACCACGATATTTTAGTCGCGATTTAATGTGTCCTACAACGGGAATATCTTATCCCAGTCCTGAACCAAACACATTTTCATTCAACTCTCCGAAAGGGATGTGCTCACATTGTAATGGGCTTGGTCACGTACATGAAGTCAATGAAAAAAAGATTTTTCCGAATAAAAAATTATCAATTAAGTCTGGGGGCATAGCTCCTTTGGGGGAATACAAAAAGTCATGGGCCTTCAAACAGATTGAGACGATTGCTCAACGTTACGAGTTTGAAATTACAGATCCTATTTCGAAAATTCCCGAACCCGCTATGGATGTTCTTTTGAATGGAGGTGTTGAAAATTTTGAAGTGGATTCGAAGACCTTGGGGGTTAAACGAACGTATAAAATAGACTACGAAGGCATATCTAATTTTATCAAAAGCCAGTTTGACGAGGCTGCTTCTACCTCAATTAAAAGATGGGCAAAAGAATATATGGACAAAGTTGTATGTCCCACATGCGAAGGTTCTCGTCTTCGAAAAGAATCGCTAAACTTCAAGATTAATGAAAAGAACATTGCTCAACTCGCTCATCTTGATATCGCAGAACTAGCAGATTTTTTTAAAGACTTAGAAAAAACACTAGCTGGTAATCAATTGAAAATTGCAGAAGAAATTATCAAGGAGATTAAAACCAGAATACAGTTTTTATTGGATGTTGGTTTAGATTATCTATCGCTAAATAGAAGTTCAAAGTCACTATCAGGAGGGGAAGCACAACGCATTCGTCTCGCAACGCAAATCGGCTCGCAACTAGTAGGAGTACTATATATTTTAGATGAACCAAGCATTGGGCTGCATCAACGCGATAATGATCGTTTGATTAAATCTTTAGAATCTTTGCGCGATATTGGCAACTCAGTCATTGTTGTTGAACATGATCGCGATATGATTGAACGTGCCGATCATGTAATAGACATTGGGCCTAAAGCGGGTCGTCATGGTGGTGAAATCATTTCTCAAGGACTTCCAAAAGATTTGATCAAAGAAAATACATTAACCGCTGATTACATTACCGGAAAAAAAGAAATTGCTGTTCCCAAGAAACGAAGAAAAGGAAGCGGAAAAAAAATAACCCTTTCTGGTTGTACTGGAAATAACCTCAAAAACGTTACCATAGATCTTCCTTTAGGTCAAATGATTGGAGTAACTGGAGTATCAGGGAGTGGAAAGTCTACTTTAATCAATGAAACCCTCTACCCAATAATGAACGCCCATTATTTTAATGGGGTTAAAAAACCAATGCCTTATAAAAAGATCAAAGGCTTAGAGCATATTGATAAAGTTATTGATATTAATCAAAGTCCGATTGGGCGAACACCTCGTTCTAATCCTGCAACTTATACTGGGGTATTTAGCGAAATCCGTTCTTTATTTACCAAAACACCTGAAGCAGCCATTCGTGGTTATAAGCCTGGCCGTTTTAGTTTTAATGTGAAAGGCGGTCGTTGCGAAACCTGTCAAGGTGGTGGACTTCGGGTCATAGAAATGAATTTTCTTCCTGATGTTTATGTCGAATGCGAAACCTGTAATGGTAAAAGATTCAATCGTGAAACATTGGAAATCAGATATAAAGGAAAGTCCATAGCCGATGTCTTAGAAATGACCATCAATGATGCGGTAGACTTTTTTGAACTTATTCCTAAAATTCATCGTAAGTTAAAAACAATACAAGATGTGGGCTTGGGTTATATTTCCTTGGGTCAACAATCAACAACACTTTCCGGTGGCGAAGCACAACGAATAAAACTAGCAACCGAACTATCGAAACGAGACACTGGGAATACTTTTTATATTTTGGATGAGCCCACGACAGGACTTCATTTTGAAGATATACGAGTACTAATGGAAGTTTTGAACCGTTTGGTAGACAAAGGAAATACCATTTTGGTTATTGAACATAATATGGATGTTATAAAAATGGTTGACTATATTATTGATATAGGCTACGAAGGCGGTCGCGGTGGCGGAATGGTGGTTGCAAAAGGTACTCCTGAACAGGTTAGTAAAGACAAGAAAAGCTACACGGCAAAGTTTTTGATAAAAGAGTTAAACTAGATATTCAAAAGATTCCTTTTAAAGGACTTTAAATAAATATATATTCAATGAGAAAAGAACAACATCATAAAGGTTGGAACCAAATAAAAACCAATGATTCATGGGCCTTGTTTAAAATTATGGGTGAATTCGTTAATGGTTTTGAGCGAATGAGTGTCATCGGCCCCTGTGTGTCTATTTTTGGTTCCGCCAGAACAAAACCCGATGCGAAATATTATGAATTGGCAGTACGTATTGCCAAAAGTATTGCCGAAGCGGGATACGGAGTAATCACTGGTGGTGGTCCTGGAATCATGGAAGCTGGAAATAAAGGTGCTAATCTAGCAGGTGGAACCTCTGTAGGCTTAAATATTGATCTTCCATTTGAACAACATGACAATCCATTTATTGACAGTGATAAAAGTTTAGACTTTGATTATTTCTTTGTTCGAAAAGTAATGTTTGTAAAATATTCTCAGGGCTTTGTAGTAATGCCTGGTGGGTTTGGTACGTTAGATGAACTTTTTGAAGCCATCACATTGATTCAGACCAGTAAGATTGAAAAATTTCCAATTATTCTAGTTGGGACCGATTATTGGAAGGGATTATTAGATTGGATTAAAAATACGATGTTAGAAAATGGTACGATAAGTCCTCATGATTTAGATCTCATTCACCTAGTTGATACGGAAGAAGAGGTAGTTTCGATCATAGATGCGTTTTACAAAGGACATACACTGAGTCCAAATTTTTAAAATAATTTGTTGAAAAAGAGCCCGTTTACAAAATGTAAAACATCTATACTCTTGCTTTTCCTTAATTTCGGAATAGCACAAGGGCAACACATCAACAACCTTACCGCAACTCTAGACGAGGACACTAAAGAAGTTCGAATTCAACAAGAGTTTACATACAAAAACACATCTGAAATTACCTTAAACGCTCTGTACTTTAACGATTGGGCAAACGCATATTCAGACAAGAATACAGCACTTGCTAAGAGTTTTGCAGAGCAATTCAAAAAAAGCCTACATCTTGCCAAAGATGATGAACGGGGTTCGACAGAAATTATGACGGTAGTCGACGATGCGTATCGAGGAATCACTTGGGAAAGAACATCTGGAAAAGACATTATTAAATTATTTCTCAATTCGCCACTTGGTCCAAACCAATCAACGAACATCTTTATTACCTACACGGTAAAACTACCTCCAAATAAATACACTCCTTATGGCTACAACAATAAAGACGAATATTACTTAAAAGATTGGTATTTAACACCCGCAGTTTTTGATGGAAAATGGCACTTATATTCCAACAAAAATTTAGAAGATTTATACACCGATATTACGACAACTACCATAAATTTCAAATACCCTGACAGCCTTTATTTATCGTCTAATTTCAGAATATCTGGAAATACCAAATTTCCAAATGGTCAATTTGCCATGTTAGGAGGAAATAAACAGAAAAGCTGCGAACTTATACTTTCACCAGAAAAGAATTTCACAACGCATGTGACGCCGCACATGACTATCAAGACCGATATCAAGGCAATCAAATATGATCCTGTTTTTCAGGCATTATCTATTGATCGAGTAACAGAATTCATTCACGATAACTTAGGTAGAAACCCGCACCCCGATCTTTTAGTAAGCACAATAGACTACAACAAAAACCCATTGTACGGAATCAATCAGTTACCTAAATTCATTAGACCATATGAAGAAAGGTTTCAGTTTGAAATGAAAATTTTGAAAACCGCGTTAATTAATATCCTTGAAGAAACTGTCTATCTGAATCCGAGAAAAGAACAGTGGTTGCTTGATGCAATTTCAAACTATTTGATGATTGCATATGTCGAAAAATACTATCCTGATCAAAAACTTTTAGGTAAACTTTCTAATATTTGGGGTATTCGTAGTTTCAACTTAGCAAAAATGGATTTTAATGAACAGTATCCATTTTTATTTATGTGGATGGCAAGAAAACATCTCGACCAACCTTTGAGCACGCCGAACGACTCACTCATAGTCATAAATCAAAAGTTAAGCAACAAATATAAAGCCGGTCTTGGATTGTCGTACCTAGCAAGTTACATCGGTAAAGACAAGGTTGACACTAGTATTAAAACGTTCTATAAATTCTACCAATTAAATCGGGTTAAAGTGCTAGATTTTGAATCGATTCTTAAACGCTCTGCCGATCAAAATATAGACTGGTTTTTTAACGATTACGTGAATTCTGCGAGACGAATTGACTACAAAATCAAGAAAGTTGAAAAGTCTGAGGACTCCCTTAAAGTTACTATTAAAAATAAGGAAGGAACGGTAGTTCCAATTTCATTATTTGGCTTAAATAAAGATTCCGTTGTATCAAAATATTGGTTTTCTGATATTTCAAAAGAAAACACCTTTACCATCCCACGTAAAGACGAAAAGAGACTCGTACTAAACTATGACCAAAAAATTCCAGAATTTAATCAACGTGATAATTGGAAATCGTTGGGAGGATTTCTTTCAGGGAATAAAAAGTTGAAATTTACCTTTCTTCAAGATTCGGAAAATCCGTATTTGAATCAAGTATTTTACACACCCGTTCTAGAATTCAATATTTATGATGGATGGACACCCGGTATGCGACTGCATAACAAAACACTTTTAGAAAGACCCTTTGTGTTTGATATTTCGCCCTCCTATTCATTTCGTGAAAAAGCGCTTGTAGGTGGTGGTAGTATTTCATATCGAAAATACCTTAGTAAAACAGGTCTCTACGTTGCGAACTACGGTTTGCGAGGGTCAACACAACACTTTAATGTAAATTCTCGCTTTGCCACAGTAACGCCTTCTTTAAGTTTCGGTTGGAGACCCGATAATTTAATTTCCAACCGAAGACAATTTTTATCATTTCGATATCTCAACATTTTCAGAGATATCGATGAGAACTTAATCGATGTAAGAAACGATTCTGAAAACCCCGATTACAGCGTTTTCAATATTCGATATAGAGATTTCGATAATAATATTTTAAACTATAAATCGTGGTTTCTAGATTTTCAACAAGCGGGAAATTTCACAAAACTATCAGCAGTCTACGAATATAGAAAGCTCTTCGACAACAACCGACAATTTAATCTGCGCTTATTTGCAGGTAAGTTTCTTTGGAATAATACCAACTCAGATTTTTTCAGCTTTGCTTTAGATCGACCAACTGATTATTTATTTGATTATGGTTATTTAGGGCGTTCAGAGGATTCTGGAATCTATAGCCAACAAATAATTATTGCAGAAGGTGGTTTTAAATCGTTTTTAGATGAACGTTACCGTTTCTCGAATGATTGGATTGCTACCGCGAATACAAGCGTAAATCTGTGGCGTTGGATTGAATTGTACGGAGATCTGGGAGTTGTCAAAAACAGAGGGCTCAAACAAAAGTTTGTTTACGATTCTGGAGTACGTTTGAATCTAGTTACTGATTATTTTGAATTATATTTCCCCCTTTACTCCAACAATGGATGGGAAGTTGCACAACCCAATTATGGTGAAAGAATTCGATTTATTATTACCGTCAGCCCTAAAACACTTACGGGGTTGTTCACCAGAAAATGGTTTTAACAATTTAGCAAATTCGTAATTCAACGATTCAATTTTGTTATTTTCACAACAAAAAGGCAATATAACATAGTTTTTTTTGTGAAATATTTAATAAATATGCCTTTTTAGACATTGTATTAATGAGGTCTATTAAGTACTTTTGCAAAAACTTTTAGCATCGATATGAATATTTCGCAAAAAACTAGTACTGACATTTCTTTCGATGATTTCAGAGCCCAAATTCTGAAAGATTATGAAACTGCCTTCTTAAGCCGAACATGTAGCTTAATGGGTCGTAAGGAAGTCTTAACGGGAAAAGCGAAATTCGGAATTTTCGGTGATGGAAAAGAACTCCCACAATTGGCCATGGCAAGGTCTTTTCAAAATGGAGATTTTAGAAGTGGCTACTACCGAGATCAAACCTTTATGATGGCATTAGGGCTATTGACTCCCAAAGCGTTATTTCATGCCTTGTATGCAACAACTGACATGGAAAAGGAACCTATGAGTGCTGGTCGTCAAATGATTGGTCATTACTTGACTCATAGCCTCAATGAAGATGGAAGTTGGAAGGATCTTACTAAGCAAAAAAATACGAGCCCTGATATTTCATGTACAGCTGGTCAAATGCCACGATTATTAGGCTTAGCACAAGCATCAAAGATGTATAGAAATCTAGAAAACCTTGATGCCTCCAAATTTTCTGTGAACGGTAATGAAGTAGCTTGGGGTACTATTGGAAATGCTAGTACAAGTGAAGGCTTATTTTTTGAAACCATAAATGCGGGTGGAGTATTGCAAGTTCCTATGATAGTTAGCATTTGGGATGATGAATATGGAATTTCTGTACCTCAAAAATACCATACCACAAAAGAAAGTATTTCGGAAGCCTTAAAAGGTTTTCAGCGTGATGATAAACGTGAAGGATATGAAATTTTAAAAGTAAAAGGTTGGGACTATACAGCGCTGATGCATGCTTACGAAAATGCCTCAGATATTGCTCGTGAAGAACATGTTCCTGTTATTATTCACGTCACTGAATTAACACAACCCCAAGGGCATTCTACATCTGGATCTCACGAACGTTATAAAAGTGAAGAACGCTTGGCATGGGAGCGTGAAAATGATTGTAATAAGCGTTTTAAAGAATGGATAATTGAATCAGGTATTTCAACTGCAGATGAGCTCAGTGCTATTGAATTATCGATCAAAAAACAAGTTCGTTCAGCGAAGAAAGAGGCTTGGGCAGAATATCTTGAAACACACCTTGAAGAAAAGAAGTCATTAATTGCTCTTCTGGGCAAAGTCGCAGAGAGTAGCCAAAATAAAGCGTTTATAACAAAACTAAAAAATGATCTTATCGCTATTGAAGAACCTATCAAAAGAGATCTAGCCTCAATAGCAAGAAAATCGCTCCGATATGTATTAGGTGAGAATACACCTGCCAAAACCGCACTTTCGAATTGGATCGATCGCTTTTTGGCCCAAGAACAGCCTAAATATAGCAAGCATTTATATAGTGAAAACGAAAATAAGGCAACAAACATTACTGAAATAAAACCTCTTTATGATTCAAGTTCAGAAGCGGTTGATGGGAGGGTCATTTTAAAAGAAAATTTTGATAAAATTTTCGATAAATATCCAGAAGCTTTGGTGTTTGGAGAAGATACCGGTGCCATTGGAGATGTAAACCAAGGTCTTGAAGGGCTTCAAGAAAAATATGGTAAGCTTCGGATTGCCGATACCGGAATTCGAGAATCTACAATCATCGGGCAAGGTTTAGGTATGGCTTTAAGAGGTCTTAGGCCTATAGCTGAAATTCAATATTTAGATTATATCTTTTACGCAATGCCAACGCTAACAGATGATTTAGCAACGATAAGATATCGTACAGTTGGGAAACAAAAAGCGCCCCTAATTGTACGGACACGCGGACATAGATTAGAAGGTATTTGGCATTCAGGTTCACAAATGGGGGGATTAATACATGTACTCCGAGGTATGTATATACTATCACCTCGAAATATGACCCAAGCAGCAGGTTTTTACAATACACTACTAAAAAGTGATGAACCTGCCCTTGTCATTGAAAGTTTAAATGGGTATCGATTAAAAGAACGGATGCCTAATAATTTAGGGGAGTTCTGTACTCCAATTGGTGTTGTTGAAACGCTGAAGACGGGTTCCGATATTACCTTAGTTTCTTACGGTTCTACCCTCCGAATTGTGATGGAAACAGCAAAAGAGCTACAACAAGTTGGAATTGACGCTGAAGTTATAGATGCACAATCACTATTACCATTTGATATTAGACATGATATTGTAAAAAGTGTTCAAAAAACAAATCGTCTACTAGTAATTGATGAAGATGTACCGGGTGGATGCTCAGCCTACCTCTTAAATGAAATTATCGAAAAGCAAGAAGCGTACAAATTTCTTGATAGCGCACCTCAGACATTAAGTGCAAAAGCCCATCGACCAGCTTATGGATCAGATGGAGATTATTTCTCAAAACCAAATGCGGAAGATATTTTCGAAAGAGTTTATAGCATTATTCGAGAATCAAATCCTGAAGATTACCCCAATTTAAGATAAGTCTTATTGGAATCTATGAACACCTCGAAGTATCCCTACATGAATGACTTTAAATCAAAAGAATAAGGAATTCTCAACAAGATACCGCGATCTAAATTTAGAATATTCCCATCTTTATTCTCCAAGTAAATATTACTATCTGCCTAAAATTTATAAAATTTGTGGATTCATAGATTTACTTTAAGTTTAATTACTTAATGCCTTGAAATGAACATTCAAATTTTATTAAAAGAATTTTATCGGCTTGATAACTGTATCGTAAGCAACTTAGAAGGCTACGATAGCACGAATTACAAAGTTACACATGGCGAAGAAGTTTTCGTACTAAAACAGAATTTATATAGCAAAGAAACATTAGCCCTTCTACAAGCTGAAAATGAAATTTTTCACAGCCTATCTCTTTTAGAAAATTATGAGTTTCCGATGGCAATACCATCATACAATGGAGAATCTATAGTTGTTTTTGAAAACCACATGTTTCGCCTGCTGCGTTTTGTTGAAGGCGATTTTCTAGGAGATGTCCCCCACACCACAGCCCTACTTCACTCTTTAGGGGAATTCCTCGCAAAGATAGATCACGAACTCCACAATGAGTACAAAAGTGCCGTTGCTGGAAAGAAGACCCAATGGGATCTAAAACATTTCAAATCAAACTATAAATACCTTGAATATATATCCAATAGAAGAGACAGAAGTCTCGTCGATTATTTCTTTCTCCAGTTTGATGAACATATCTATCCCATTGCACATGAATTGAGAAGAGGAATTATTCACAATGATGGTAACGATTGGAATGTTCTCACAAAAAAAGGCAAAGTCTCAGGAATCATTGACTTTGGTGACATGTGCCATTCTTGGATTATAAATGAAGTAGCTATTGCCCTAACTTATGTTATGATGGATAAAGATGATCCCTTAGCCATAGCTTCACCTCTAATTAAAGGATATCATTCTGTATTTCCGTTACAAGAAAAAGAACTTGATATTTTGTATTACTTAGTTGCCGCAAGGTTATGCACAAGCGTTTGTAATTCTGCATATGCAAAGACTATAAAGCCACATTCAGAATATATAACCATAAGCGAAAAACCAGCTTGGACTTTGTTAAAGAAATGGCTAACGATAAATCCTATAAGGGCAAAAGATCATTTCAGAATCGCTGCAGGTTTCGCTGTAGTTTCTAAAAAAACATCAGAAAACCAATTAAATAGAAGGAATAAAACATTCAGCAAAGCGCTTTCCTTGAGCTATGAAAAACCGATTCAGATGTATCAATCAGCATTTCAATACATGTACGATACGGAGGGTAATACATTCTTAGATGCTTATAACAATATCATGTTAGCTGGTCATAGTCACCCCTCTATTGTAAGAGCTAGTCAAAAAAATACGGCTAAACTAAATACCAATACGCGTTACCTATATGATGAATTACTCAGTTACAGCGAAAAATTACTTTCGAAATTTCCTAAAAA
>CALHCJ010000128.1 GCA_937936275.1 uncultured Flavobacteriaceae bacterium | reverse complement strand
TCATTTAATACAATATCTGAATTCTCACTGATGGTGATGTTATTTTCTTTTGCCCATTTAAAGAGGTAATCAAAATCTGGTTGAATAATTGCTGCCGGCATTTTCTCTCCTTCACCCACAACCATTAATTGTTCTATGAATAGAGATTGTTTAAAACGATTCTCTAACAGTTGTGGCGCGACATATTTACCACCCGAAGTCTTAAACATTTCTTTTTTACGATCGGTAATTTTAAGGAATCCGTCAGCATCAATTTCTCCGATATCTCCTGTATGAAAATATCCGTCGATCATTACCTCGGCGGTTTTTTCTTGATCCTTATAATACCCCATCATTACTTGTGGACCTTTAGCACAAATTTCACCGTCGCTTTCAATTTTAATTTCAGTGTTCTTTAAGAGTTTACCAACGGTGCCAATTCGAAACCCATTATTACGCATATCATTCACGGAAAGCACGGGCGAAGTCTCTGTAAGTCCGTAGCCTTCCATAACTCCAAATTCAGCGGCATTAAAAATACGAGCGAGTCTAGGTTGTAAAGCCGC
Organism: uncultured Flavobacteriaceae bacterium; assembly: GCA_937936275.1. Lineage (GTDB taxonomy): Bacteria > Bacteroidota > Bacteroidia > Flavobacteriales > Flavobacteriaceae > Maribacter_C. Next base: position 2,145 of record CALHCJ010000128.1, on the reverse strand, counting down.
GCTACCTGAAGAAATAAGTTTAAGGTTACCTCCGAGACCTTCTTTCCACTTACTGAATATTAGCTTTCGGGCAATTCCCAATTTGGTTTCATACCACCATCCGTTTTGTCCGTAAGGTTCATATTTTAAACCTAAATCGACAGCCCAAAAGAAAAGTTTCTTTTTGATACCTGTTAAATCATGACCTTTAGCTATAATTTTATCGTATACTTTTTCGAGTAGTCTTGGCACCGCCGTCATTACGTGAGGCGAAGCTTCCTTTAAATTATCACTAATTTTTTCCATAGACTCGGCGTAATATACTGCTACACCGGCATATTGGTATAAATAGATCATCATTCGTTCGTAAATATGACAAACTGGTAAAAAACTTAGACATTTAGAGGCACCATAAGTGATGTCTAAACGTTCAGCACTTGCCATAGCATTGCTAACTACGTTATTGTGGGAGAGCATCACTCCTTTTGGTCTGCCAGTGGTTCCTGAGGTGTAGATTAAGGTGGCTAGATCTTCAGGTTGAACTGCTGCCTTTCTAGCCTCAACTTCCTCTTGATTTGAGGGGTCTGCACCCATAGTTAAAACCTCGTTCCAGTTTTTGCAATTCGATAGCTCATCGAAAGAATATACTTCGATAAGACTCGGCACTTGATCTTTTACAGCTTTTACTTTCTCATAAACCTCTGAACAAGAAACAAAGCAATACTTAGATTCTGAATGATTTAATACGTATGCATAATCTTCCTCAGAAATCGTAGGGTATATCGGCACGTTTTGAGCACCTGTTTGCAAAATGCCAATATCCATCACATTCCATTCCGAACGATTGGTCATTGATATCAATGCGATTTTATCATTGGCCTGTACACCCATTTTTAATAATGCCCGACTTACAGCATTTGCCTTGTCAACATATTCTTGTGTTGACATGGGCACCCACTGGTCATTCCGCTTATCGATAAAGACATTAGGCAAATTGTACTTTTCTAAAGCATAATAGGGAAAATCAAATAGTCTGGTGATATTTTGCATAGCTAGTTTCTAATGGGTAACTGTTGCTGCAAAATAGGGAAAGAGAATGGGATTTTAAAATAGGAATATCAAAATAACCTGTTAATTATTGAGAATTTAATAATTAACAGCTATTAACTTGTTTGCTGTCAAGGGGATTAGCTATTATCTTTAATCCAAACTCTTGCATTCACAAAAGCTTCTAACCACGGCGAAACTTCATCATTTCTATTAGTAGGGTAGTACGCCCAGTTCCAAGGGAAAGTAGAACGTTCAATATGTGGCATGGTAACTAAATGTCTTCCTGTAGTATCGCAAAGCATAGCGGTGTTAAAATCACTTCCATTCGGATTTGCGGGATAGCCCTCATAGCCATATTTAGCCACAATATCATACTGGTCTTCAGCATACGGAAGACTAAATTTGCCTTCTCCGTGTGAGATCCAAACTCCCAGTGTTGTTCCTGCCAAGCTGGATAACATGACGGAATTATTTTCTTGAATCTTTACCGAGGTGAAATTACTTTCGTGTTTGCTAGAATCATTATAGGTCATTTTTCCGTGAGTTTCATGATCGGGATTGATGAGGTCTAATTCCATAAACAATTGGCAGCCGTTGCAAATGCCTATCGATAAAGTATCAGGTCTTGCAAAGAAATCATTGATAACCTTGTTTGCTTTTGCGTTGTATTTGATAGCTCCTGCCCATCCTTTGGCACTTCCGAGTACATCAGAGTTCGAGAATCCACCAACGGCACCTAAGAATTGAATATCTTCTAAAGTTTCCCTTCCAGATATTAAATCGGTCATGTGAACGTCTTTGACATCAAAACCAGCTAGATACATGGCATTCGCCATTTCACGTTCGGAATTGCTGCCTTTTTCACGCAGAATGGCTGCTTTTGGCCTCCCTTCGGCTCCCCTCAGGGAACGATTTGGGAGACTGAGCGGAGCCGAAGTCGGGAACTTATATAATAAGGCCTGTTCCTTATAATTATCAAACCGAGCTTTCGCTAAGCCATTTGCTGTTTGCTTGTCATCCAATAAATAGGAAGTCTTAAACCAAGTATCTCGCAAAGAAGAAATATTTAAGCCCATTTCCATGCCGCCATTTCTGATGGTCAAGGTTGCTTCTGAT
>CALHCJ010000127.1 GCA_937936275.1 uncultured Flavobacteriaceae bacterium | reverse complement strand
CGGTTTGTTATTGGTGAGAGTTTATTGCCGCGATGCATGCATCATTTCGAAGAAGTTGGTTTGTTAGACTGTTTAAATGCAAAGGAATTTGAGGTTAAATCAGGAGCGCGATTTATGCGCGATGGTCAAATCTGTAATTTTGATTTTAGTAAAAAACATACGAAAGGTTGGGATTGGACATGGCAAGTTCCTCGCGCTGACTTTGACAAAACTATGACGGATGCGTTAGAGGCTAGAGGTGTTGATATTGCTTTTGAAAAAGAAGTGGTTGCCGTTGATTTTCAGGGAAGTACTTCAACAACAACAATAAAAGATTTACGAGGTAATTTATCAACGGTAACCGCAAATTATATCATTGATTCTAGCGGTTTTGGTAGAGTACTTCCAAGGTTATTAGATTTAGACAAACCTTCAGAAATACCTAAACATTCTTCTATATTCACCCACGTGAAGGAAACAAGGCGCCCAGAAGGTCACGAAGGCAGTATTATAACTTTTGATATCGTAAGTCTTGAAACCTGGTTGTGGGTTATCCCTTTTTCAAATGGATATACGAGCATCGGATATGTTGGTCCAACAGAATATCTGGAAGCCTTTGAGGGAGATCATACACAGAAGTTGCAAGAGATGATGAAGTTATCGAACTATTATTTTGATCGTTTTGATGGCTTGGATTATGAATTTGAACCAAAGATGATTAAGAATATTGCAAAATCAGTAAAGCAAATGTATGGTGATGGTTATGCGCTTACAGGGAATAGTGCTGAATTTTTAGATCCTGTATTTTCTTCAGGGGTTACATTTGCAACAGAATCAGCAATAACTGCTGCGAAATTGATTGAACGAGAGTTAAAGAACGAACCCGTTGATTGGGAGGTGGAATATTCAGACTATATTAAAGGTGGAGTAGATGTGTTTTCTACCTATGTGAAAGAATGGTATACTGGTAATCTACAAACGATTTTCTTTCACGAAAAAGGAAATCCTGAAATCAAAAGGCAAATATGCGCTGTATTAGCTGGTTATGTATGGGACGAAACTAATCCTTTTGTGAAGAATCATCATCGTTTGGTGAAAGCTGTTGCTCATATAGCTAACATGGAACAGGAGATCACCACTTAATTCAAGGTCTTTCTCGATAAGTGTTTTGATAAACCTCTTCCCAGTTCTGCGTAGGCAGACATGATTCGATCGTAATCTTCGGCGCTAGCTCCTTTACTATGAACGTCAACGAGGTCAGTCGCATATAGCACTTGATTTGGATTATCAGATTTATAGATGCTAATGATAACTTCTAAACGAGCATCTTTTTTAAAGAAAAAATTACTATTACCGAGTTCAATTAGCGATGTTCTAACCACCATGGTATAATCTGAGTCAGTAATATTCTTTGCAACAGTGACCTGCTTTTCATTAAGATTAAAGAAATTAAATTCTTGAATGAATTTTGGTTCAAAAAAATCGCTTCGATTCGTAAACCATTTATTTTTAAAGGTTTCTCCAGACCCTAGTTCTTTTTTATCTTTCTTTTGGGCATACATTTCTAAAAATGAATCTTCAGAGTCATACTTTGGAATTTGAAGACTGTCTGCATATTCAAAAACGATATTGTAACGTTGAATACCCGAAATCGCTTCAAGACTACCAATAGCAGTTTTAAAGACTTGGCTATATATGCTTGCTGAAGCAAATAGTACCAGTGCCAAAAGATATATTTGTTTTGTTTTCAAAGGCATACTAAAAACAAACGCAAAACGTTCGCTGAATACATTTATTGCGTACTGTCTATGGCAATAATGGTCGAATTAAAAAGCTCTTTTAAGAATCAGTTTTGCAAAAGATTTCCCCGTTTTAGCATATCCTTCTCCAAGTCGATCTTCATTACTAAAGCTACTGCCCCATTGATCACCAGGAGCATTTTTACTTGTAACTTCAGTTACTTCATTTGCCTGATTCTCAGTTTCGACAAATTTCAATAGGGTCGTTACCTTTGCTGGTTGTTTCATTACACCTGCATCCCAACCTGGATAAACCCAAGTGGTTTCTACGATCAATGTATACTTAGCATCTGCAAGGCCTTCCGAGAAGTTTATACCGTGATCTTCATAAAAATATCTATTCATTAATTCTAAAAATTTGGGTTGCCAGATTAATTCTGGAGCAGCTTTCCATTTCTTTTTCCAAGTTTCTCCCCTTCCTTTTGTTTTCTCTTCAAGCTCCGCCGAATGCTCTTTGATATATTGTTCTTCGCTTAGATTCTTCTTTAACAATTTCATGTTGTCGTAAACAAACTCTACGTTAATCTCTTTTTGACCTTTTAAAAAGTCAAAATTCCCGTCAGTTATTTTCATTTTTTGAGCAGAAAGTGTGAAAAAAAGAAAAATGAAAACAAGTGTCAGGTGCTTTTTCATGGTATATGTTATTTAAAGGTCTTGTTGATGAAAAGAAAGTCAATAGTTTTAATTGGCTTTCAAACTAAAATTTTAATAAAAGTAAGAAATCTTTAATGTATTAGGGCTTCGTAATCCATTTGTGAACAGATTTTCTATTTATTTCTTAATTTCAAAGGATTAAATTTCAAGACTGACCAAACTATTTCATACTATTTTTCATGTCTTTACTTGACAAGATAAAACAGCTTAGTGAGCTCAATATTGATTCGTTTTATTAAGGAAACTTTTGCATGACGAGGGAAGCTATTCATGTTTAAAATGTTAATTCTAAATTTTTATATTCTTGGTTGCAAAATTATGACTTATAACCTTTTGGAGTAACTCAGCAAAATTCAGCGTTTAAAGTTTTTCGAATGCTTATATTGTAAATCTTGATTTGTGTGTGGATATTACGTGTACGGTATTTTGCGTAAATCTTATGACACATTTTATTTTGAAAACCCATATACAATCAAATTACCAATATACTTAAAAAGAGTTTCTCATAATGATTAGTACCTCCACTAGAAAAGTATTAGATATCAGTGTTTTTGGAGCTGGTCCAAACATTGACGTATCGTTATCAGAATCGTATTCAGAAAACGATATTTCCATTTATGATTTTGCGATCACCACTAACGAATCTTTATTTCCTGCTCCAATCACACTAAAGTGGAGAATACCTGCAGTAAATGTAAAGGGCATTTGGAAGCCTACAACTGATTTCGCAAAACGCATTCAAGCTGATTGGGAGCTTGATCATATGAAATCTAGAATTTCTATTGACGCTCCTGTGATATCCCTTTTTGGCAATGATGACTCTAATGTCATCACATTTTCTTGTTCTAACCCGATCAATACTATAGCAATGAATGCTAGTCTTCGAGAAGAAGATAATCACTTCTATTGTCACGTCACATTTTTTTCTGAACATGAGCGAGCGGTTCAGAAATTTAAAGCGCAACTGCGTCTTGATTTAAGACCTATTCATTTTTCTGATTGCCTCCGTGATGTGTCAACATGGTGGGAAACATTTGATGAGTTACAACCAATTAAAGTTCCTGAAATTGCAAAGAAACCCATTTACTCAACTTGGTATCAGTTTCATCAAAATTTAGAAGAAAAAGCTATAGTGGAAGAGTGTCGAATTGCACATGATGTGGGCTGTAAAGCAATCATTATTGACGATGGTTGGCAGACAAATGACACTGATAGGGGCTATGATTACACAGGTGATTGGCAACCTGATCGGTTTCCTGAAATGGCTGGTTTGGTTAATAAGATTCATGCTACCGGTATGAAGGTAGCTATTTGGTATTCAGTTCCTTTTTGCGGTAGAAAATCAAATGCATACCAGAAATTTAGAGGAAAATTTTTAACAGAAGATCATCGGTGGGCACCAGTTTTTGATCCACGTTATCCAGAGGTAAGAGACCACTTAATTCGACTATACACAAACGCTTTAAAGGATTGGAATCTAGACGGATTCAAACTTGATTTTATTGATGATTTTCATCTATATGATGATACACCTTTAGGTGCAGAGGAAGGCCGAGATTATGGTTCTATCAATGAGGCTGTGGATCGGCTACTTAGTGATGTAATAAAAAATTTAAAGGCTATTAAATCTGATATATTTATAGAATTTCGTCAAAAATATACTGGCCCAGCTATGCGTAAATACGGTAATATGTTTCGCGCGTTTGACTGCCCTGGTGATGCAGTAATGAATCGAGTTCGAATAGCAGATATTCGAATGATAACTGGCAATACTGCTGTTCATGCAGACATGATCACTTGGCATAATGATGAAGCAGTCGAAGTTGCTGCTCTACAATATATTAACATACTTTTTGGGGTTCCGCAATTGTCTGTGATGTTAAGAGAAATACCTGCTAATCATAAGCGAATGATAGCATTCTATACAAAATACTGGAATGAAAATTCAGACACCATCATGAATGGTTGCTTTGTACCCTTTAAGCCCTTAGCCAATTACCCTACACAACGAGTCTCGAAAGATGAAAAGACTATTATTGGAGTTTATGAGGAATTAGTAATTGGGCTAGATAGTGCAGATAAAACTATTCATATACATAACGGTCAAATCGCGGAGCAACTTGTAGTTCGAAATACAATGGATTTGGGCACTTATCGTTGCAAGGTTTTCGATTGTCTTGGTACGTTGGTGTCCGATACACATATTGATTTTAATATTGGGCTTCTTGAGATCTCAGTTCCGCCATGTGGCATTCTGATTGCAGAAAAATTATAAAGTTTTCAAATGACTGAAAGAGAGAAAATGGTACAGGGGCTTCCTTATAACCCCTATGATAAAGAGCTTAGAAAAGGCCGAACAAAAGCGCGTGAAATACTAAGAAGAATAGCAGAAATTCCTGAAGATAAAGAACGTCAACGAAAGCATTTTTTTAAAGAACTATTTGCCGAAACGGGCACGAAATTTTTGATTGAGAATCCTTTTATCTGCGATTACGGCAGTAATATTTATTGGGGAGAAAATGCGTACGCTAATTTTGGTTGTATTATATTAGACGCTGCTCCTGTGTATATCGGCAAAAATGTGATGTTGGCTCCAGCAGTAAAAATTTTTACTGCTACTCATCCGATAGAACATGAGGCCCGAAATTCGGGTGTCGAGTTTGCTAGAGAAATAAGGATTGGTGACAATGTTTGGATAGGCGGAGGAGCAATTATAAACCCAGGAGTTACCATAGGCAATAACAGTGTTATTGGTTCTGGTAGTGTCGTTACTGGTGATATTCCTGAAAATGTCGTTGCTGCTGGTAATCCTTGCCGTATAATTCGTAATATTGAAAACTAAACTATTCTCAATAACCAAACTTTAAACTATGTTTTCTATTTTTTCCTTTGTAGGTTTCACCTTATTAGTAGCGGTAATCGCTTGGTATTCAACGCGAAAAACTAATGAAAATACTGCAGAAGGATATTACTTAGGAGGAAGAAGTCTTGGAGCGATAACTATTGCAGGTTCACTACTACTTACCAACTTATCGGCGGAACAGATTGTAGGGTTAAACGGACAATCTTTCTCAGAAGGTATATTGGTAATGGCTTGGGAAACTTTGGCAGCTATAGCTATGGTCATAACCGCCATTTGGTTTTTGCCTAAATACATGAAGAAGGGTATAACCACGATTCCTGAATTTATCGAAGGCCGTTTTGATGAAATAACTAAGTCCATACTGTCAATTTTATTTTTAATCGCTTTTGGTATTGTACTATTACCTACCATACTATACGCAGGTTCCAAGGCTTTTATTACCATGTTTGAGCTGCCAGAAACACTAGGAGTTTCTGAAACAGCTGCGTACTGGATATGTGTATGGAGTATAGGTCTTATTGGAATTATTTATGCCATTTACGGTGGGTTAAAAGCTGTAGCTGTTTCCGATTTAGTAAATGCGATTGGTCTGTTGATTGGAGGTTTACTTATTCCATACTTTGGACTAATCATGATTAGTGATGATGATAGTATAGTTGGAGGTTTGTCTAAGTTATGGGTGGAAAATCAAGATAAATTTGACGTAACTGGCGATGTTACCTCTTCTATTCCTGTTGGTACTATTTTTACAGGTATGATGATTGCTCAAATGTACTATTGGGGTACGAACCAATCCATTTTACAACGAGTTTTTGGAGCCAAGAGTTTAGCTGAAGGACAAAAAGGAGTGCTATTAGCGGCTTTTGTAAAGTTCTTAATTCCTGTTATTGTGGTATTGCCAGGTATCATTGCCTACAATATGTTTGGATCTGAATTGACCGATGCCGATGCATCCTATCCAGAATTAGTTCGAAGAGTATTACCAGGAAGCCTTTTAGGTTTTTTCGCGGCAGTTTTATTCGGAGCTATTTTGAGTTCATTTAATAGCTTGTTAAATAGTAGTGCTACATTGTTCGGTTTTGATCTGTATAAAAAATTCTTTAATAAAGAAGCTGGTGAATTACAAACTGTAAAAGCAGGGAAGCGATTTGGGTTAGGCTTGGCAATTGTTTCCATGTCAATAGCACCTTTCATTCGTTACGCCCCTGATGGCCTATTTTCGTACATTCAACAGGCACTAGGTAGTTTGAGCGTACCTATCTTAGCAGTAGTTCTGGTTGGTATTTTGACAAAAAAAGTACCAGCAATCGGTGCCAAGGTTGCTTTAATTAGTGGAGTTATAATGTACTTGATAAGTTTATTGGGCTTAGGCCCTGCGATGGTTAGTTCGGCAATGGAAAAAGCGGCAGCCGCAGGAATCACCGATGCCAATCAATTAGAAATTATAAAGGCAGAAGCATATCCCCATTTTTTGCATATCATGGGTATTCTCTTCGTAATTAACGTAATTGTAATGTTAGTTATAGGTGCAATTAAACCTAAAATGGATGTCTATCAACCCGAGGTAACTGAAGCAATAGATACTACACCTTGGAAGTACGCTACGGCAGTAGGTATTTTGATCACTTTACTTGTTCTAAGTACGTATTTGATTTTCTAAAAATTCATAGAAATACCTAGGGTTCCTGGTCCAAAGTTGAGGTTCCAACTAAGTTTTTTTGCTTGAGAGTTATACTTTTGATCGTATTT
>CALHCJ010000126.1 GCA_937936275.1 uncultured Flavobacteriaceae bacterium | reverse complement strand
AAAAGTCCAATTTTTGTTCTATTATAAGATAATTAAACCTTACATTGCATGTCAGTAATTATAGACAGACCTGACCAAGGTTTATTGTCCCAAAAAATAATCAAAAATGATTAAAGTTTTAATTGCAGACAACCATCCTATCATTAGAATGGGTGTTAGACATGTTTTGGAATCTGCAACGGGTTTTGAGGTAACTGATGCTGTTTCAACCACAGCTGAGTTATTTGAAAGACTTGGAAAAAATGTTCCAGACGTAGTAATGTTAGAGATGGATATTCCTGAAATCAATGGAATTGCCACTCTACGAAAAATGAAAAAAGAGTATCCTGACGTGAAAGTACTGATGTACAGCGGACAATCGGAAGATGTCTATGCACTCAGCACAATCAGAGCGGGTGCTTTCGGTTATCTTTCTAAATCTTCTGATATTGATTACATCATCTCAGCAGTGAAAAAAGTGAGCGAAGGTAATATGTTCATTACAAATGAACTTGCTCAACGATTAGCTTTCGACGAAGGCACTCAAAAACCAAGACGATTCTTTCGAAAACTCTCTACTCGTGAAGTTGAAGTCTTAAAATTATTAGCTAGTGGCAAACGTAACAAAGATGTTGCGCAAGGCCTTAATTTGAATGAAAAGACAGTAAGTACCTACAAAGCACGTTTGATGAAAAAATTAAACGTTGACAATATGGTTGATTTACTGCAACAAGCCAAAGCATTAGAATTATACTAAGCTTTGATTATAAAAGTCTCTAAAAAAAGCCCGTTAAATCGGGCTTTTTTATTCTTGGTATTTCTAAAGTTGAACTAAGATAAAACTCGATTTAATTTTTTATTTAAAAGATTATTCAACTGTAGGTAATTCATAATCTCTTCTAAAGTCTCACGATTATCTTCTAAGTTATCTTCTGTATTTTTCTGCAAACTCAACATTCTCTTTTTGATTAAAAAGCAACGAAGTGTTAGTATGGTTTCACTGACAAGCTGTGCGATCATCGTTTTCTTTTCTTTAGGATAAATGTCTTTTCGCGTCCAGTCATGTAAGACATATTTGTCCTCTTCCATCAAAATTGAAGAAATTTCAGAAACCATGTCTTGATCTAAATCAGATAGAAATGTACTTACGGCAAAATCTTCCTTTTCATTCAGTTCAGCGATCAATTTTTGATAAATATTTCTAAACCGTAGGTTGGTCAATTCAATCTCATCTTCTTGAAGATCTAAGTAAATCTTCTCATATACCTTAATCTCAGATGATTCAGGCTCCAAAATCAAATCACCTTCCTCATTTTCTTTCAGCACTAAATCTTCAAACTGTTGTTCCTCGTTTCCGTATAACAAAAGCATTTCGATAATCTTACGCTCTAGCTCAAATTGCACGTCAACCTTTTCAACAGCAACTTCATTCTTGACTACCTCAAAAGACTTTTGTTCTTGCTTTGCCGCTTTTGAAGCATCGGTCTGTTTCTTTTTTCCTATTTGAGCAAGAGTACTAAATAGCACGCCCTCTGAAACCTTCATGATACTAGCACACTCTTGAACATAAATCTCTCGCTTGATCGCATCTGGAATTTTAGCGATACTATTCACGATATCACGAACGGTATCCGCCCGCTTAATAGGATCATCAGCAGCTTCTTTTGCTAAAATATTAGCTTTAAATTGAATAAAATCTTTAGAATTATTCTTCAGATAGTCTTGAACCACTTCTAGTTCATTTCGTTTGGCAAAACTATCTGGATCTTCCCCTTCCGGAAACGTACAAACCTTAACGTTCATACCTTGTTCTAAAATCAAATCGATACCGCGTAAAGACGCCCTCAAACCAGCTGCGTCACCATCAAATAAAACCGTAATGTTCTTGGTCAACCGATTGATTAATCGAATCTGTTCGGGTGTTAAAGCAGTTCCACTAGAGGCAACTACATTTTCAATACCCCGTTGCGCAAATTGAATGACGTCGGTATAACCTTCTACTAAATAACAGTTATCTTCTTTAGCAATAGCCTGCTTGGCATAGTAAATACCATATAAGACCTTACTCTTATGGTAGATATCACTCTCTGGGGAATTTAGATACTTCGCTGCTTTTTTATCATTGGTTAAAATTCGTCCTCCAAATCCTAAAACGCGACCACTCATCGAATGAATAGGAAACATCACCCGGGCCTTAAATCGATCAAATTTTTTAGAATTTGCAGGATTAGAAACATCTTCTTTGACGATGGTCAAACCTGTTTTTTCGAGATATTTTAGCTGATATCCTTTATCTAGGGCTGCCATAGTAAAACCATCCCATTGGTCTAAACAATATCCCAAATGAAACTTTTTAATGGTCTCATCAGTAAAACCTCTTTCTTTAAAATAACTCAGACCTATGGCCTTACCTAACTCACTTTCCCATAAAATTTTTGAAAAGTAATCTTGGGCATATTCCGAAACAAGGTACATACTCTCACGTTCGTTGGCTTCTTGTTTCTGTTCATCAGTACGTTCGGTTTCCTCAACCTCAATATTATACTTTTTCGCTAAGTACTTAATAGCTTCAGGATAGGTGAAATGTTCGTGTTCCATTAAGAAAGCAACTACATTTCCTCCTTTACCACTACTAAAATCCTTCCATATCTGTTTCACAGGAGAAACCATAAAACTGGGGGATCGCTCATCGGTAAACGGACTCAACCCTTTAAAGTTTGAACCCGATTTTTTCAACTGTACAAAATCGCCAATGACCTCCTCTAGGCGAGCGGTTTCATATACTTGGTCAATGGTAGATTTTGAGATCAATTCAATTTTGTTTTATGGTAACAAATACCGTTATCCGTGTCAGTAAATATAAGCTAAAACAACATTTACCCCATTTTTCAGGGGTATATTTTTCACCAATCACAGGGTAAACCTAATCGTCATATTCCTGCAACTTTGTATCGAAGAAATTTTACACTGAATTTATTTCAGTAAACAAACCCAATTAATAACCTTAAAAACAAAAATTATGATCTGGGGAATCTCATTAGTATTATTAAGTATCATCGCAGTACCATCATTGCTGCTCTCAAAAAAACCAAACGCAAAAGAACTTTTAGAAAAAGTAGAACCGTATCAAGGTTGGATCGGACTTGTATTCTGCTTCTGGGGTGTTTGGGGAATTATTACAGCCGTATTGAATCTTAGCTGGCTCGGTGTAGCACCTATTTGGTGGGTCACTTTTTTAGCAGGAAATGTTGTATCAGCAGCTCTTGGCTTTATGCTAGGTTCTGGAGTAATTAATAAATTATTTTTATCAAAAAGTGATGTCGCAAAAGCAAAAGCAGCAGAACTACGAGAAAAAATAGCACCCAAACTTGGAAAACTTGGCATCGTAGGAATTGTGATCGGAGCTTGGATGATTGCTGCTTCCTTCATATGGTCAGTATAATTAGAAATACATAACAAACGAATACGCGAGATCTTATAAAAAATAGCATCATGAAAAAAATAGTTTTAAGCATTGTAATAACATTAGCTACTATGAGCACATTTGCACAAAATAATAAGAATAATATCACCGTAAATGGAGTATACAACTATGACATAACTCCCGAATACTCTAGTAAAATGATTGTTAGTCTAACAAACGTTTACTATGATGTTCAGGCGGTCACTATGGCAGAAGTAAAGTCAGGATATTTAGCTAAACTAGCTAAAATAGGAATTAATAGTGATCGGCTTGAAGAAGATAAATTGCATTACGCACTTATGGGATACGAAAAGGAAGGTACCATCTTTGTCTTTAAAACCAAATCGTTAGAGGAAATGCAAAAATTCTTGAATGTTAAAGCCTTTGGAGTATCGCGTTCTGACACCACTTTAGAGACTCAATTAACACAAGAACAAATTTCTGACTATTCGAAAGCCGCTTTCGATAATGCAAAAAGTAAAGCAATGGCAATAGCTTCAAAACTTGGAAGAAAAATTGGCAAAGCAATTTATATCAGTGATACAAACCCAAGTAAAATATCAGAATCTATGTATTATGGTAACACAAAAGAAAAGCGTGATTATTATATATCTGTTTCTTTTGAACTGGACTAAGCGTATTTAGTTGGTTGTTTACGAAAACCCTGTTACACATTTAGAGGTTGGTTGAAGTAACAGGGTTTTTAATCGATAGCGGAAATTCAAATTTTTCGAAGCCTGTTTTACATTAACCATGACGTGCTCTTGAGTTCTTTATAGGCTTACCCAGAAGTTATTTAATTTATATTATCATTGAATCCTAATCTTTTAATGAATGCATAAGGTTCTTGTTTTATTCTATTTTTTAGTATTATGTCAGGCTTGCGAGCAGGCTACAAGTCAATCTAAAGAAAAAAACGTTTCTACCCAAAGGGACGAAGTTTTCCCTATTCAAACGATAAATCCTTCTGGGAAAACTGTCCAAACCAGATTTAATATTCCCCTTCATTATCAAAGGTTGCCAAAAGACAGCTCCTCTTTTGAAAGTTACCTCCGCTTGCTTCCTTTAAAAGAACACAACGCAAAAGTGACCTTTTACAACGGAAAAATTAAACAAAATAATGAGGTGTATGATGCGGTGGTAGACTTACCCATTGGGAAACGCGATTTACATCAATGTGCAGATGCCGTAATTCGCCTACGTGCAGATTATCTTTATCAACAAGAAAAATACGATAGTATAACTTTTAATTTCACCAATGGATTTAAAGCCAATTACAGCAACTGGCGTCAAGGTAAACGTATTTCGGTAGCGAGAAACCAAGTACGGTGGAGACAAAATGCGCAACCTTCTGATGCTCCAGAAAATTTTTGGAAATATCTTGAAATGGTATTTAGTTATGCTGGTACAGCTTCTCTATCCAAAGAACTAAAACCAGTTGCTCTAGACGAAATTAGAATAGGTGATGTTTTTATTAAAGGAGGATTTCCTGGTCATGCTGTAATTGTAGTAGACATGGCGGTAAATGAAACTACAAACGATAAAATCTTTCTCCTAGCTCAAAGTTACATGCCAGCACAAGAAATACAGATACTTAAAAATCTAAATAACGATACGCTAAGTGTGTGGTATAGCATTTCTGAAATTTCAAACGTACTTCGCACCCCAGAATGGACATTTAAAACAACTGATTTAAAAAGATTCAAATAACTATGTGTACAACATGTTTTGAAAATGAAATCGAACAGTTTGATTCTGCTAATGACTTTCAACTTTTTGAAATAAAGTTAGAGCAGAAGTTAAAGCAAAAAGATGGTCTATTCTTTTTTAGGCAAGGTGCAGAAACAGAACTTATAAGTTACACTATCTACGCCTGCAAAAGCTGCAACTCAAAATGGTATTTGCACCTACCAAATTCACTTAGCCTAGGATTTTTATTATATGAAGTAAACGCTAAACTTCTTCTTAATAAAATAAAGGCATCAGATACCAAACGACGAACTATAACCATGATTATATCATTTATAATTATGCTTATTTGTCTTTTTGTACTGGCTGACATGGTTTAATAGCGTTTATATTT
>CALHCJ010000125.1 GCA_937936275.1 uncultured Flavobacteriaceae bacterium | reverse complement strand
TCCTGTAGAATCCCCCAGGGTGGGAACGCAGCAAGGGTATATGGTTGTAGCGGTGCGATGTAGGTAGCTTGCCTTTTTTTGTACCTATAACTCAGATTCCTACTTTCTACCTCTAGGGTATTAAAAAATTACTATTATTGTTAACTTTATACGCAATATGAAGTCTAAGGTTGTACTAATTACGGGAGGTTCTTCAGGAATAGGAAAGTCTATTGCACTTTATTTAAAAGCTAAGAGTTTCGTGGTTTATGGTACAACGAGAAATCTTAAAAACTACAATGATTTTTTAGGATTTGAGCTGCTAGAAATGGATGTTACCAAACCTGAAACAGTAGCTTCAGCGGTTCAATATATCGTTGAAAAAGAAGGAAGATTAGACGTTCTCGTCAACAATGCGGGTATTGGTATAACGGGAGCCATAGAAGAAACCCCTCATGAGGAGATCATCAAGGTTTTTGAGACCAATTTCAACGGTCCAATACACACCAGTAAGGCAGTATTACCAATAATGCGTAAACAGGGTAGTGGACTCATTATCAACATCACATCGATAGCCGGTTATATGGGTTTGCCTTTTAGAGGTATCTATTCGGCGACTAAAGGGGCATTAGACTTGGTAACGGAAACCATGAGAATGGAGATCAAAAGGTTTGGAATTAACGTGGTGAGTATAGCTCCTGGAGACTTCGCAACCAACATCGCATCAGGAAGATATCATGCCGAAGTATTGGAAGATTCGCCATATAAAAGCGCATATAAAAATACCCTAGATTTAATTAATGAGGGCGTGAATGATGGTGAGGATCCTATATTAGTTGCCAAGACTGTTTTGAAAGTTATCAATTCTAAACAACCAAAAACGCATTACCGTGTGGGAACCTTTATGCAAAAATTTTCCATACGTCTCAAGAATATGTTGCCTGATAAACTATTTGAGAAACTGTTGTTAAACCATTATAAATTGTAATTTTAACACGGGAAGTATATCCTCCCAAAGAATAATTATTTTTAATTCTAAACAAACCCATAACGTATGAAGTTTTTTATAGATACCGCTAATTTAGATCAGATTCGAGAAGCTCAGGCTTTAGGTGTACTTGATGGAGTAACCACGAATCCTTCTTTAATGGCTAAGGAAGGAATTACAGGAAGAAATAATATTTTGAAGCACTACGTGGATATTTGCGATATCGTAGAAGGAGATGTGTCTGCAGAAGTTATCTCAACTGATTTCGAAGGCATGATTAAAGAAGGTGAAGAGCTTGTTGATCTTCATGAGCAAATTGTGGTTAAGGTGCCAATGATAAAAGATGGAGTTAAAGCATTAAAATATTTTTCAGATAAAGGAATACGTACCAATTGCACTTTGGTCTTCTCTGTTGGGCAAGCCCTATTAGCTGCCAAAGCAGGTGCGACCTATGTCTCTCCATTCATTGGAAGACTTGATGATATCTCGACTGATGGCTTGAATCTTATCGCTGAAATACGTCACGTTTATGATAACTATGCTTTTGAAACACAAATCTTAGCAGCTTCGGTACGACATACGATGCACGTTATTGATTGCGCTAAACTCGGAGCCGATGTTATGACCGGACCTTTATCTTCGATTGAAGGGCTGCTAAAACATCCTCTTACTGATATTGGTTTAGCTAAATTTTTAGCCGACTACGAAAAAGGAAATTAAAGGTGAATAAAAGTTTATCCAACTTATTAAGTATAAAAAAACCTAGAACTTTCGTTCTAGGTTTTTTTGATTTAAGGAGTTGACAATGGCTTAAAAATTAGCGGCCCACATTGTAGTAAAACCATCGACTATAGTAGCATCATCTGTTATGATGCATTTATTACGTTTATTAAAAATCAAGGTTTTGGTTAATTCTTTAAAGTCATCTGCTTTGTACTGACTACTTTTATCTAGTTTAGAATTTGAAACCATGCCCCTCCATGTAATATCATCTGTTTTGTAATTAATTCCAACAAATAAATAATCTTTGTTCGTTTTTGAAAGTTCAGAAACTCTTTTAACAACATCCTTGAAATATCTCTTGCTATTTCCGGACCAGAAATAAAAAGCAACCTTTTTATCTTTTGCGATCTCTTGTAAGGAGATATTATTTCCATCAAAATCTTTCACTAAAAGATTTGGAATCTTTTTTTGTGGCTGCATGTTACGAATGCCTTCATAGAGTTCATTTATTTCTCCGAGGTGTTTATTGTTTTGAGATCTTAAGTGAAAATCATTGATGAAAATTTCATTATTTTCCTCCGTGTCACCACCTCTCAAGAGATATTCCATCGCTACATTTCTAAAAAGATTATCCTTTAAGTCTTTTTCTCTAATAAGACTATCAATTAAACTTAATTTATGGCGGTTGAAATGTAATTGGCTAATTACTTCTTCATTTTCAATACCACATTTTTTTTCACATCCGATATACGAAAGGTTTTTCAAATGTGATTTTGCAAAATTATAATAGGGTGTCAAATAAGTGAGATTCTCATTGTCAAAATTAACATCCTTTCGATAGGCGTAAAAGTTATTTGGCATTTCACTAATTAGCTTTTCTCCAGTCCGCTTTCGGTGTTCAAAGGGAAATTTTTCTTTGTAATTGTAATACGTATAGTTTATAATTACTTCGGCAATCTCTTGTTCGCCTTTAGAAAGTTCGGCTTCTGATTGCAGTTGAGATAGTAAAGCGAGTTTTTCGGTTCGTAATTCTTCTATCTTTTTGTCAAACTCGAGCGGATTCATCTGAAAGTAAGTGGATAAGATCAACAATTCTTCCTCTTCATTGGCTAAGAAAAAATCTAACAAAAAATTATTGATTTCTGATCCCTTCCCTGAAAATACTAAGGACTCATCAAAATCCATAGTATTCAATCTAATCTGAATACTATCGCCTTTTCCCAAATAAATATACTGATATTCATTGCCATGATTGAAATGATACAATCCTTCTTCAATGGATGGAAGATTGAATGAGAAGCGACTGTTTTCATCTAAACGTACTGAATCGAGTACCTTGTCGTCCTTTGAAAGAAAGACCTTTTTGCTAGTGGGATTTACGATTTCTCCAGCGAAGAAAACGTTTGGGGAACTTTTTTCTCTTTCAGTGCAACTAGCCAAAATAACTAGAAAGAGATAAAATAGATTTCTATTCATAACTGAATTATCTGCTACTTAACGCACAAAACTACTAAACCCATATCTTCATCCTTGTTAATACCTCGTTAAATATTAGGGGGTTAGGTCAGCGTTTTCGTTAAAAAGTAAGTATTAGAAGATTATTGGTTTGACGACTTTAATTTATCTATTTTTGCACGAAATTTTAAAGGTTTAGTATATGTTATCGGTTTCAAATTTATCTGTACAATTCGGAAAAAGAGTGTTGTTTGATGAGGTAAATGTTTCTTTTACCCAAGGAAATTGCTATGGGGTTATTGGAGCTAATGGTGCTGGAAAATCTACCTTTTTGAAAATTTTATCAGGAAAGCAAGACCCAACATCAGGACATGTTCATTTAGAGCCTGGCAAACGCATGTCCGTTTTAGAACAAGAGCATAATGCTTATGATGAAAATACCGTGCTTGAGACGGTAGTTATGGGTAACAAACCGTTATATAGTCTGAAGACGGAAATAGATGCTCTGTATGCTGATTATACCGATGAAAATGCTGATAAGATAGGAGAGTTACAAGTGCAGTTTGAAGAGATGGATGGTTGGAACGCCGATAGTTCGGCTGCAGCATTGTTATCGAATCTAGGTATCTCTGAGCAGATGCACCATACCACCATGTCAGAAATGGATTCAAAGCTAAAGGTTAGAGTTTTATTAGCGCAAGCTTTATTTGGAAATCCAGACGTATTGGTAATGGATGAGCCTACCAATGATCTGGATTATGAAACGATTCACTGGTTGGAAAATTTTCTAGCGAACTATGAAAATACGGTTATCGTAGTTTCTCACGACAGACACTTTTTAGATTCAGTTTGTACGCATATTTCAGATATAGATTTCGGTAAAATAAATCATTATTCAGGTAATTATACATTCTGGTATGAAAGTAGTCAATTGGCTTCTAGACAACGGGCACAACAAAATAAAAAGGCAGAAGAGAAGGCGAAAGAATTACAAGAATTTATTGCAAGGTTTAGCGCAAATGTAGCCAAAAGTAAACAGGCGACTTCTAGAAAAAAAATGTTATCCAAATTAAAAATTGATGATATCAAACCTTCTAGTCGAAGGTATCCTGCAATTATATTCGAGCGTGAACGAGAGGCTGGAGATCAAATTCTAAATATTGAAAATTTATCCGCAACTTCTGAGGATGGAGATTTATTATTTCAGAAGGCTAATATCAACTTAGCGAAAGGAGACAAGGTAGCTATTATATCAAGAGATTCAAGAGCTACATCTGCTTTTTACGAAATCATCAACAACAATAGAAAAGCTGATACCGGTGATTTTAAATGGGGAGTTACTACAAATCAATCATATCTGCCTGCTGATAATTCTGATTTTTTCACCCAAAATATCAGCTTGGTTGACTGGTTACGTCAATGGGCTAAAACCGAAGAGGAAAGAGAAGAAGTTTATATTCGAGGTTTCTTGGGTAAGATGTTGTTTAGCGGTGAAGAGGCCTTAAAAAAATGCACAGTTTTGTCAGGAGGCGAAAAGGTACGTTGTATGTTGAGTCGAATGATGATGCTACGTGCAAATGTTTTAATGCTTGATGAGCCTACAAATCACTTAGACCTAGAAAGCATTACTGCGTTCAACAATTCTCTAAAGAATTTTAAGGGAACTGTACTCTTTACAACGCATGACCATGAATTTGCTCAAACCGTCGCTAACAGAATTATCGAATTGACTCCTTCAGGCAATATTGACAGGTATTTGACGTTCGATGAATACATGTCAGACCAACCGATCAAGGAACAACGTCGAAAGATGTACGAAGTTACCGTATGATATTAAGTGTTCCCAAACGCTTACCTAATTACTAACTTTTAAATTCGAAAAGATGAAAACCTACAAGATCTTCTTTGCGCTTTGTGTTTTGGTACTAATTAGTTGTGAAACTTCTGATGATGAGTCAAGACCTGATGATGATGGCAAAAATGTAAATTCTGATTATGTTGTACTTCAAGACAATGATGGAATTTTAACTACACAGTTTCTAAATGCGGACGCTGAAACGATAACTTTAAACTCAAAGCAAACTTCACTTGTACCTAAAGCTGTGCCGCAATTACACTATTCCAGTGGGGCTGTTTTTTTACAATATCATAAGAATGATACATGTAGCGGAACTATTACTAAACACGATTTTGAGACCGATCAATCCACTGAGATAGTAGTCTTCGAAGATTTGAATGATTGCAACTTAACTGCTACAGCA
This sequence comes from uncultured Flavobacteriaceae bacterium, assembly GCA_937936275.1. Taxonomy (GTDB): domain Bacteria; phylum Bacteroidota; class Bacteroidia; order Flavobacteriales; family Flavobacteriaceae; genus Maribacter_C. The sequence continues at coordinate 11,232 of CALHCJ010000125.1, read as the reverse complement.
ATAGTTCAAACGGATGAGGCGATCTATATTTCCTATGTGCTCACAAACACTAACCCTAATAGCTATGGAATTCGGGTGATTGATATGAGTGCAGCTGATTTTAGTTTTGTAGATATTAGTATAGATAAGAAACCTATCGATTTAGCCATAGCAAACGAGAGACTTTTTATATTGACTTTTGATGAACAAATAACTGATGAGAACGGAGTAGTAGTAATGGAGTTAGCTGACAATAGTCTAATTCATGAGAAGGCTCTTGGTTATGACGCTAGACGTATTTTTAGAAATGCCCAAGATAACGTTATCGTTGGTTATGATGAACTACACGGAAACTTGAATAGTGAAACCCTAGCAATAAGCTACACACAGTACGAAGACGAAACGGCGCCAAAGTTTGCTTTTTCAAGTTCTCGAAATTTTGACAGTCAAGGTGTTCTGTACTACCCTTCTGATCCTGGTACAAATAGCACTTATCCTTTGGTAGCCTCTTCTTATAATTTTGAAAGTAACCTTGTGATTTTATATGTGTATGACGAGCTACTTTCTGAGGAACAAAGAAATTTTGAATATAAAATAAAGACGACCTCTGCGGTAAATTTTGACAATGAGAACCGCCTTGTTTTAGTTGGCTATGAAAAAATTGAAGGAGAAAAGAAAGGTGGCTTGTTACGAATTAAGTTGAATAGCACAAATGAAATCACAGCGATCGATAATATAGATTTAGACGGAGTTCCTTTCGAGATTTTTGTTCAGCAATAGAAAAAACGATTATGACCACAAAAGCTCTTTGACTAATAATTCAAAGAGCTTTCGTGATTATGAACACTCGGTAGACGTAATTTTAAGCGTTGAAATACTTACTATTCCATATGGCCGGGTTGAAATTTTTACCCAAAGCAAACCCATAAAAAATTACTACTGCTGCGACTGATTTAAACATAAAGAAGAATAGGATCCAAAACTGCGCATTCGAATTTGCTTTTGAAAATAAGCCCTCAGGTACCATTAATGTTGCAAAGAAGCTTGTAAGTAACACAATCAATGCTAAATTGACAATATTTTTAAAAGGCCACATTAACAACTTTCGTAGCGGATGAAGATCATTTCCCCATTTGTGTATGAGGTAGAAATACTCATTCCCAATTGGCGCAAATAAAAGGGGATCATCTTTATCAGCTAGTTTGAACAATTTAGAGGGAGCTATAATTTTGAATCCACTGAGAATAGTATCGTGATTGCGTTCTAATTCTTTCGTTTTACTAATGGCTTCTTGCGGAATCTCACCTTTAAAATATTTTGAGTCTAAGAAACGAAGGCGGTAATCAATACAAATTTGTTTGATTTGAGAAATATGATAAATTTTATCGGTTTCCAGCAAATCAAACTCAAAATCATTTCCAGCTGCAGCGCGACCTGTTTGAAGACTATCAGTTATTCTTTCTTGATGATCGCTATCTCTATCTAAAATTCGCTGCACTTGATTTAAAAGATTTTCTGTTTCTAAATCTTCTACTTTTAAGGCAGCAAGCTTTTCCTCAATATTCGTTTTTTTGAATAGCATTTCTTTTTCTTTTTAGCAATTACTCAAAATTAATGAATTACCGCACATAAGAATTTTTTGTTTAACTTTTGAAATGTTAATATTTTGTTAATTTCTATGTATGGATGTTTTTGTTAACATGAAAAGTCGCTTTATATTGTATCTTGTCGAAGAACTTTAACCGTTCATCGACCATCAGCCCTTTTAGTAACCAGAACCCTAGTCCCTATGAAATTAAAGGCATTCCTCCTGCCAGTTACGGTATTGTTTTTTTCCATCAGTTTAGTAGCTCAAACTACAGTTTCTAGTTTGAATGGAATTTCTGCAATGGATCCAGAAAAATCGATTATCACGAACACCGAAACTTCAAAGAATCATAAAACGTTATTAGCTGCAATGCGAGCCGCTGATTTAGAAGAAATTCTTAGTTATGCTGGTCCTTTTACCGTTTTTGCTCCCTCCGATAGTGCCTTTGATAAATTATCCAATAAAACTGTGGACGAACTATTAGACCCTATAAATAAGCGAGAGCTACAAGCTTTGATGACTTATCATATTATTGCTGGAAATTTTTCCGCGTCAAAAATTCTAAAAGCGATGTGTAGAGGAGGAGGTAAAGCTTCATTTACTACCGTACAAGGCGATGAGCTCATTGCAACCATGGATGGTGTTGATATTGTTCTAACAGATAGTTTTGGCAATTCTGCAAAGATTACCATTGCCGATGCGAATCAATGTAATGGCGTAATTCATCAGATAGATTCTGTCATCCAACCTGATGCATTTTAGGTTAACGCAACTCTGCGCTTAGTTCTTTTTCGTACCGATCTTTTAATTTGCCCATTACTTTATCAATTTGTTTATCGGTCAAGGTTTTGTTTTGGTCTTGAAGGGTAAAACTAACCGCATACGATTTTTTCCCGGCAGGCAGTTTGTCACCCGTATAAACATCAAATAAATTGATGTCTTTTAGTAAATTTCGTTCCGTTTGAAAGGCAATATCGTGGACTTCTTTAAAGGTTATCTTTTCATTTAGCAACAACGCAAAATCCCGTTTCACTTCAGGATACTTCGGAATCTCTTGAAATGCAATATCTTTTTCGGAGATTAAAGAAACGACATGATCCCAATTGAAATCAGCATAAAATACTTTTTGTTTTATATCAAAAGATTTTAAAATCGAATCTTTTACCAAACCCAGAACCGCTACTTCTTTCTTTTTTGACTTTAAAAGAATGGCTTCTGAGAAATCTCCAGTTTCATTTATGGGAGCGGAAGATATACTTTTATCAATACCAAGACGAACTAAAATATTCTCAACGGTGGTTTTTAAAAAATAGAAATCGGTTTTGGCGGTCGCTTTTGCCCAGCTATCGTTCTGACGATTGCCAGTTACGAATATACTCAGATGTTTGTCTTCAACTCTGGTACCACTGAAATTATGATAGGTTTTGCCGAATTCAAAGAATTTTAAATTAGCTCGTTTTCTATTTACATTATAACCTATAGCAGTTAGTCCTGAAAATAACATTGATTGTCTCATGACCGATAAATCGTTGCTTAACGGATTAAGCATCGGAATACTGTGCTCTTCTTTAATGGTACTTGAAAGCTCATGATAATCAGGTGAAGTCAGGCTATTTGCCATGATTTCATAAAAACCTTTTGCGGCAAGATGATTACCAATATGATTTTGTAATTTATAATCATCTAATTTTGAAGTTGGTGCAATCGAAGCATTAAGTTTTTGGGTAAAAAGAATATTGTTATAGCCAAAAACACGTAGAACTTCTTCAATGACGTCGACATCTCTAGTAACGTCAACACGATAAGAGGGCACCATAAGACCTAAGCCAGCTTCGGTAACATTCATAACCTTAATGTCTAAAGAGGACAGTATCGATTTAATCATATCTCTCGGAATTTCCTGTCCGACGAGTGTATTTATTTTTTCAAAACTTAAAAATACTTGATGGTCGGTTGCCTTAGTGGGGTATAAGTCAACAACATCTGAAGTAATATCTCCCCCAGCAATTTCAGTGATTAAAATAGCAGCTCTGCGCAAAGCAAATTCAACATTTTCAATATCTATACCTCTTTCAAAACGAAAAGAGGCATCAGTGTTTAGCCCATGTCTCTTAGCAGTTTTACGAATAGAGACCGGATCGAAATACGCGCTTTCTAAGAAAATTGAGGTTGTATCTTCAGTAACGCCCGAATGTATGCCTCCAAAAACACCAGCAATACACATCGGTTTCTCTGCATCGCAAATCATCAAATCTTCTTCGTGTAATTCACGTTCTACTTCGTCTAAAGTGGTAAATTTTGTTCCTTTGGCGAGGGTTTTAACAACTATTTTTTTACCTTTTATTTTGTCCGCATCAAATGCGTGGAGGGGTTGTCCTAACTCATGCAGCACATAGTTGGTTGCATCAACAAGATTATTTTTAGGAGTAATACCTATGGCGTTCAATCGATTTTTTAGCCAATCGGGAGAAGGTTGAACAATTAAATTACTCAATGTTATTCCACAGTATCTTGGTGTTAACTTACTATTTTCTACTACTACATCAATTTTTAGCGATCTATCTGTTATATTAAAGTTGCTTAGTGGGGGAGTTATAAGTTCTAATTCAATCTCCTTCTGTTTCAAACCTGCCCTCAGGTCTCTTGCAACACCGAAATGGCTCATTGCATCAGCTCTGTTGGGCGTTAAGCCAATTTCAAAAACAGTATCGTTTTCAATCTCAAAAACTTCAGAACACGGTGTTCCGGTTTTCAATGAATCATCTAAAATCATGATACCGTCGTGGCTAGCACCTAGTCCTAATTCATCTTCTGCACAAATCATTCCTTGACTCTCTTCTCCTCGAATCTTTCCTTTTTTAATAGTCCAAGGTTGATCTTGATTGTAGAGGGTGGTTCCAATAGTCGCAACAGGCACTTTTTGTCCCGCTTCCACATTTGGAGCGCCGCAGACAATCTGCAAGATTTCATTCTTACCGATATCTACTGTTGTTAATTTCAATCGATCGGCGTTGGGGTGCTGCTCACAAGTAAGAACATGACCCACGACAATACCTTTCAAACCACCTTTTACCGACTCAAATGAAGTAATTCCTTCTACTTCAAGACCAAGATCGGTTAAAAGTTCAGCGGTTTTATTGGCTTCCCAGTCTATCTTTATAAATTGTTTCAACCAGTTGTACGAAATATTCATGCATCCATTTTATAAGCTGGTAAAGATAAAACAATGTGACAAGAGATTCAATAACAACATGCTTTTAGAATTGTTTTAAATTTTAGGCCTAGGGTTTTTATTGTTATTTCGACTCAAATTCAAAAAAAAGGATCTAAAAACCTCTATTTTTAGATCCAATTAAGTTATTCAGCAATGAGAAAAATAAGTGTACTATTCGCATTACTTTTTGTATTTCAAGCTTGTAAAGAAGAAAAACAGATTTCTTTAAAGGAGGGAATATGGCTCGCTGAACTAACAGCAATGGATGAGGCAATTCTACCTTTTAACTTCAAGATTACAAAATCTGGATTAGGTGGTTATTTTATGGAGATATATAACGCAGAAGAGATTATTCCTGTAGACGAAATTGAAATTTTAAATGATTCAATTACCATCAAGTTTCCAGTATACGAAGGTTATATTAAGGGTACTTTTACCGAAACCGCTATAGAAGGAGAGTTTATAAAGGAAAGTTTAGATAGAGTGGTACCCTTTAAGGCTTCACATGGGATAACTGAGCGATTTAGAAATAGCAGTGCTTCCAATATGGATATATCTGGAATTTGGGAAACGGAATTTGAGCCTAATACCACTGATTCATACATTGGGAAGGGTATTTTTAAACAGGATGGTGATCAAGTGAGTGGAACATTTAGAACCACCACAGGCGATTACAGATACTTGGAAGGCGTAATGTCGAGAGATTCACTAAAAATTTCTGCGTTTGACGGAGCGCATGCCTTTGTGTTCAAGGCCAAAGTAAGCGATAGTAGCATGAACGGGGCATTTTATTCTGGTAATCACTCCAAAGAGCTTTTCGTTGCAAAACGAAATGAAGCTTTTGAATTACCGAATACAGACTCATTAACTTTTTTAAAAGAAGGCTATGAGTCGTTTACCTTTTCGTTTCCAAATGAACAAGACCAGATGATTTCATTAAAAGACGAACGGTTTAAAAATAAGGTCGTGGTTGTTCAAATTATGGGTAGTTGGTGTCCAAACTGTTTGGATGAGACCAAGTTTTATGTGGATTATGTGAAGAAAAACCCTGAAGCAGATATTGAATTTGTGGCACTCGCTTTTGAATATGCTAAAACAAAAGAGAAGGCCTTTAAAAGTATTTCAAGATTAAAAGAACGAATAGGGGTAGAGTACCCTATTTTATTGGCCCAATTTGGTTCTTCGGATAAGGCACTAGCGCAACAAAAATTACCGATGTTGAATCACGTTTTATCCTATCCTACTTCTATATTTATAGATAAGAAAGGGGAGGTTCGAAAAATTCATACTGGATTTAATGGCCCAGCTACTGGACTTAAATTTGTAGAATTTAAAAAAGAATTTGATGGATTTATAAAAGAATTGTTGGCAGAATAATTTTTTAAATTATTGTAGAACGACCTAACCCTATATTCTCATCGTTCAGGCTAGGATTTTCATCAGCATCGACAATATTATCTGCAATATAATCACCAACATAATCGGTGCCGTATTTATTACTTCCTAAAATATCAGTTGTGGTAACACCTTTTACAAAAGATTTTTGAATGGCACTTGCAACTGCATTTGCTTCTTCATGCAATCCAAAGTGCTGCAGCATCAAAACGGTGCTAAATATAGAGGCAACAGGGTTTGCAATATTTTTGCCCTGTGCTTGCGGATAAGAACCGTGAAATGGTTCAAACATGGCGTTGTCGTTTCCTATTGACGCTGAGGGTAAAAGACCAATAGAACCTATAAGTACACTTCCTAAATCTGTTAGAATATCTCCAAACATATTATCGGTAAGAATAACATCAAACCGTAAAGGGTTCATCATCATTTGAACAACCGCATTATCAATAAACAAACATTCTAGCGTTACTTCTGGGTAGCTGGTTGAAATCTCTGTGACGACCTTACGCCATAAACGAGAAGTTTCCAAAACATTCGCTTTGTCTACCAAGGTGAGTTTTTGTTTTCTCTTTTTTGCAGCTTTGAATGCTCTGTGGGCGATACGAGATATTTCGGTTTCGGTGTATTGACACAAATCTGAGGCGACAGTTCCTTTTTCGTTTAAAGTCTTTTCACCATAATATATACCTCCTGTAAGCTCACGATAGATTACTAAATCTACCCCCGAAATATTTCTTTTCGGCAGAAGTGAGTTTTTAATAAGGCTTGGAAATACCTTTACTGGTCTTATATTCGTGTATAAGCCCAGTTCTTTCCTAAGTTTTAAGAGCCCTTGTTCAGGGCGCACTGCGGCCTTAGGGTCATTGTCGTATTCTAAAGCTCCAATAGCACCAAATAGTATAGCATCTGATGCTTGGCATAATTTTAAAGTTTCTTTCGGTAAGGGATCATCGTTATTCGAAATGGCTATTCCACCGATAGCTGCCTCGGTATAGGTGAACTGATGACCAAAAGTTTCTTCAATCGCTTTCAAGCATTTTATCGATTGTGCCAAAACTTCGGGTCCAATACCATCTCCTCCTAGCAGGGCTATTTTTAAATGCATCAGCTTACTTTTTCAATCGCTATATCGGTAGACGAAATGATATCATGTATATCTTCATCCATGATTTCTTTTTTCTGATCTGCGTACTTCAAAAATTCTTGATAAACACTATCTAATTGTACTTTAGTCAATTCGTAACCCACGATTTTAGCGCGATATGCTAAGGCAGCTCTACCGCTTCTAGCCGTAAGTATGATTGAAGATTCATTAACGCCAACATCTGCAGGATCAATAATTTCATAAGTTTCTCTATTCTTTATGACGCCATCTTGATGAATACCAGAACTATGAGCAAAGGCATTCGCACCTACAATTGCCTTATTGGGCTGAACCATCATACCCATTTTTTGAGATACCATTTGACTGGTGTCGTACAATAGTTTACTATTGATATTTGTATCTAGGCCCAGTGTTGGGTGTTGTCTAAGAATCATAACAACTTCTTCTAAAGAAGTGTTGCCAGCGCGTTCTCCTATTCCATTAATGGTACATTCTATTTGTCGCGCACCATTGACTACCCCAGCAATTGAATTGGCTGTAGCCAAACCCAAATCGTTATGACAATGGCAAGAAAGGGTTGCTTTATGAATTCCCTTTACATTCTCTTTTAAATATTTTATTTTGGCCCCGTAAGCTTCAGGAAGACAATAACCAGTGGTATCGGGAATATTTAATACTGTTGCTCCAGCGGCAACAACTGCTTCACATACTCTAGCTAAAAATTCGTTATCGGTTCTACCCGCATCTTCGGCATAAAATTCTACATCCTCTACAAACGTTTTAGCATAGCTCACTGCCGCCACGGCCCGCTCGATAATTGCATCAGGATTGGAGTTGAACTTATATTTTATATGAGAATCTGAAGTTCCAATTCCCGTGTGAATTCTAGGTCTTCGTGCTGGCTTTAAGGCTTCTGCAGCAACCTCAATATCTTTCTTTACGGCACGAGTTAAACCACAAACAGTAGCATTTTTAATCAGTTTGGCAATTTCTAATACGGAGTTAAAATCTCCCGGACTTGATATCGGAAAACCAGCTTCGAGGATGTCAACACCAAGGTGATCTAAACGCTCGGCGATTACCAGTTTTTGCTCTGCATCTAATTTGCAACCTGGTACTTGTTCTCCGTCTCTAAGGGTTGTATCAAATATTTGTACTTTATCTTTGCTCATTGTATTATTTGTGTAGCTTTATGTGCCCTATACGAATATATAACCAATAGGGGAAATCTCCTAAAGATGCGATTAAGATTTACCATGCTTAATCACTTTTAAGGATTTAAGTTTCTGATTAACAAACATTTAATCCAATTTTATTTCGATGACAAATGCGCATAAAGATGCATTATTCGTACTGGTAAAATCACTCTCGAAATCAGAGAAAAGACAGTTCAAACTCTATGTAGGCCGATTGGGAGTAAATTCGGATGCTAAATTTATTGCACTCTTCAATTTGATGGATAAAATGCGAGAGTACAATGAGAAAACTATTTTAGCCAGTGGTATTGTAAAAAAGTCACAATTATCAAACCTTAAAGCCCATTTGTACAAACAGATTTTGATCAGTTTGCGTTTGAACCCTGTGAACCAAAACATGCGTGTGCAAATTCGCGAACAACTTGATTTTGCAACCATTCTATATCAAAAAGGCCTGTATAAGCAAAGTTTAAAAATTCTCGATAAGGCAAAATCTATTGCCATTGATAATGAAGAGAAAAATGTAGCTTATGAAATTGTCGAATTAGAGAAGATTATTGAAACTCAATATATTACAAGAAGCATTCCTGACAGAGCTGATGAACTAGCGATTCAAGCCAAAGAACTTTCGGCACATAATGTCATGACGAGTAAGCTTTCAAATTTGTCTTTGCAGTTGTACGGATGGATGCTAAAAGTAGGCTACGCTCGTAGCGATAATGATATTAAAAGAATTAAAAAATACTTTGAAAAACAGTTGCCGAAACATAGTATTGAAACGCTTGGATTTCGAGAAAAATTATGGCTCTACAAAGCACATTTATGGTATAGTTTTTTAATACAAGATTTTCTTTCTTGTTACAAATATGCAAGTAAATGGGTGGATCTTTTTTATGAAAATAAAGAGATGATTTACCTCAATCCTGTATTTTTTCTAAAAGGAAATCATTATCTGTTAGAATCTTTATTTTATGTGAAATACAGCTCTCAATTTAAAGTAACACTTGATAAATTGGAAGCTATGGTCGATAGCAAAGAGTTTCCAAAAAATGACAATATTGCGTCGTTAACTTTTCTGTATCTCAATTCGAACAAACTGAACTTTCATTTTCTAGAAGGAACGTTTGAAAAAGGATTGTATCTCGTCAAGATTGTAGAGTACGGTATCAACAAACATAAAGATCGTATTGATGCGCATCATATCATGTTGTTATACTATAAAATTGCTTGCCTGTATTTTGGTATGGGAGACAATAAAACATGTATTCAATACCTTAAGAAAATCATCAATAATAAGAACTTGAAAATGCGTGAAGATTTGATGTGCTTTGCGCGCGTTTTGAGTTTAGTTGCTCATTATGAAGCAGGAATGGATTATCATTTAGAAGTGCAATTAAAAAGTACATACAAGTTCTTACTTAAAATGGATGATTTGCATGAAGTACAAAAGGAAATGATTAAGTTCTTAAAAAGCTTAGGAAGCATATATCCCAGTGAATTACGAAATGAGTTTCAAAAACTACATACCGAATTGAAAAAGTACGAAGATCACCCCTATGAGAAAAGAGCCTTTCTGTATTTAGATATTATTTCATGGCTCGAAAGTCATTTAGAGAATAAACCTGTCGGACAAATCATCCGCGAAAAGGCAATGACACTTACCCGATAGTTTGTGAATAATAAGAATGTTTCAAAATTTGGACCGTTGCTAGAAATCAATCTAGCGATGCTTTTTATAAGTACTTCTGGTGCTTTAGGAAGGTATATTCAATTATCGGTTCCGGTAATCATTGCTACCCGTGCAATTTTAGCTTTTGCGCTACTACTCGGATATTGTCGTTTTCGAAACATCTCTCTACAAGTACATAAGAAGGATGTTCCAATGATAATTGTAAGTGGTGTGCTCATGGGTCTGCATTGGGTTACTTATTTTTACGCGTTGCAATGGTCAAATGTGGCTATCGGAATGTTATCTATGTTTACCTATCCCGTCTGGACGGCCTTTTTAGAACCCTTAGTACTTAAAACTAAATTTCAGAAGCTTCATTTATTGCTTGCCATTCTGGTGTTATGCGGTATTTATTTTTTAATCCCTGATTTTGATCTTGCGAATTCATATACCTTGGCAATTGTAATCGGAGTTTTTTCGGCCGTTGTGTACGCAATTCGCAATCTGTTAATGAAATCTATGGTAGCTAAATATGATGGTTCTTTGTTGATGTCGTATCAAACAGGAATTATTGGTTTTTTACTGTTACCCGCGTTTCTGTTCATTGATCCTTTTGAAATTTTAGGTCAATGGCAAGCCTTAATTACACTGGCGCTGTTAACAACCGCTATAGGGCATACCTTGTTCTTACTAAGCCTCAAAAATTTTTCGGTTACTACCGCCAGTATTTTAAGCAGTGTACAACCCGTATACGGAATCATCATAGGCATAATATTTCTTAATGAATTTCCTTTATGGTCTACCGTATTTGGTGGGTTTTTGATTTTGACAGCTGTAGTGATCGAGAGCATACGAACGTATCGTTAGCCTTTTAGACTACTTTTCAAATTCTAAGGTGCTCTCAGCATCTACGCGCCAACTTAGTCTATTGCCTCTAATATCAATATCTAAAGCTTCATCTCCCAAGAAATAAAAACCCTCTTCAATAGTCAAATTTTGCGTTTGATTGATAAGAGTTTCACAACTACCGTCTTCTAAAAGATCTCTTAGAAAAAACGTAATCGTTTCTGCATCAGATTCTATAAA
>CALHCJ010000124.1 GCA_937936275.1 uncultured Flavobacteriaceae bacterium | reverse complement strand
TCCTTTCAGTTTAAAGTCTTAATATTTTAATTGCAACACTATTTGCATAAATCAAGATTGAGATCTAAAAGTATGACTCCAATTTTATGCCAAATCATAACGCACTCATAATCAGAAGTTAGTTGCGAAATTACTTTATTTAATAAATTAAACTGTCCAATAGTTGGACAGCCTGTGTTAAAATATTGGACAAGCTATAGCCCTCAGAATCTAGAAAGAACGCTTTGAATTATGATTAAAATTTGGCGATCATCTTTCCGCGAAAATGTCAAGATATAAGTTTTTTCCTATACTATTAATAATCTTTTTTAGTTTTAATTGTATCTTTTAGAACCTTATTTTTATTACCATATTTTACTACGCTACGAACCTTAGATAGGACCGCATATGGTGATCAAATCTTATGACAAGACTAGATAGAAACTTTAGAATTGTTCTGTGGGCTAGCCTATTTGCTATTGCCTTAAGTATTCTTGTAATTGTAGGATGGACATTTAATATTGCTGTATTTAAAACTATTGTGCCTGGTTATGTCTCAATGAAAGTAAATACTGCTTTATGTTTTTTATTGACAGCTTCAACCTTGATTCTGTATATAAAAAATAAATGGACATTTCTTGCTCTTTTCCTTGCCAGTTTACTAACCTTAACTGGTTTGAGTTCGCTATTGCAAGACATCCTTAATCTTAATTTAGGAATAGATCAACTTTTCATTCAAGATTTAGATGCGATTAGTAAAGGTGAGAAGTCGCCAGGAAGACCTTCTCCGATGACCGCTATTTGTTTTTTTATATTCGGTTTGATACTGATTGCATTTCGCTCAAATCAACTTTGGATTAAATATGTACGTCAATTTAGTTTGCATCTAATTACATTGATTGCTTTTATTGCCGTATTGGGATATCTTTTCAATGTTCCATCATTTTATAAGCTACCTTTTTTTACTTCGATGGCGATTCACACATCTATTACTTTTTTGGTGCTTTCGGCTACAGTTTCTTTAATTAACACTGATCTAGGAGTTACAAGTTTATTCTATGGTCGTATGATAGGCAACCACGTAGTACGCAAGCTTTTCGCTAAAATATTAGCAGCAGTGCTTATTCTTGGGTATATTCAACTGATATCGCAAAGAGTAGGTCTAGTTTCTGTAGAGTTTGGTATAGCTTTATTTACCACTTCTTTTGTACTTGTCGTGCTATACGTATTATGGTCTACCTCAAAAGAATTAAATCGTATTGACATTAAAAGAGAGCAGGCAGAACTAAAGTTAGTTTCAACGAATAAAAATTTAGAACGTATGGTTGCCGAACGCACTAAGTATCTTACCAAACAAAATAACCAACTTGAAGATTTTGCTCATATTGTTTCTCACAATTTACGTGGCCCTATAAGTAACTTGAAATCGCTATTGTCTTTTTATAATCAAGAAGAATCTAATCAAGAGCAAAATATTTTAATAGAAAAATTTAAAATAACCGTTACGAACTTAGAGAGCACATTCAATGAGTTATTAGAAGTCGTAAGCATTAGACATGAGTCAAAAAAAGAAAAAGAAGAATTAGCGTTTGAAAAAGTAATTAAAAAACTGATGCAAACATATCAAGGGCAAATTATGGAAACCAAGGCCAAAGTAACCTACAATTTTTCAGCAGCCAAACTCATTAAATATTCATCTGTGTATTTAGAAAGTATTATGCAGAACCTCTTAAGCAACGCAATTAAATATAGATCGCCCGAACGTGACCCAATAATCCATTTTGAAACAAGAAAAGTTGGTGACGCTATTTGGTTGACTGTAAATGATAATGGACTTGGAATTAATATGAAAAGAAATAGGAAACGTCTATTTGGACTTCACAAAACCTTTCATAAACATCCAGAAGCAAAGGGTGTTGGGCTTTTCATCACAAAAGCTCAGGTTGAAGCTATGGGAGGTGAAATAAGTGCAGAAAGTCAAGAAAATATAGGAACAACATTTACCATTAAATTTTAATCAAAAAAGAACAACCAATGAATAAGAATCAAACCATTGCAGTAATAGATGATGACGATATCTATGTGTACGCTATAAGAAGAACCATCTATTCGACACAATACGTTAATAAAATTGTAAGTTTTCCAGACGGTCAAGAAGCTCTTGACTTTTTCATACAGAATTTACAGGCTCCAGAAAAGCTGCCAGATATAGTTTTTCTTGACATTAATATGCCTATCGTAGACGGTTGGCAATTTCTAGAAGAATACCGTTCTTTTAAAGAAAAAATAGAAAAAGATATTAAAATATATATCACCTCATCGTCGAAAAACCCTGATGATTTGATACAGGCAAAAAACATATCAGAAGTATCTGATTACATTGTTAAGCCATTAACCTTTGAAAAATTCGAAGAACTTATGGAACGGTAAGATTTCTTAAATACATATAGCTATTCTTCTTTTAAAGATTCGACTGGATTGATGACCGCAGCCCGAAAACTTTGCCAGCTAACTGTTAGTAAAGCAATGAGGAGAGCTATAATTCCTGCTAAAACAAAAATCCACCAACTCATTGTTGTTTTGTAGGCAAAACCTTCAAGCCACTTGTTCATGACATAGAACGAAATTGGTACTGCAATGACGAAGGCAAAACAGACCCATTTTGAAAAATCCTTATTTAATAGAGATAAAATTTGAGTAGTTGTTGCACCATTGACTTTTCGTATTCCGATTTCTTTTTTCCTTTGTTGCATATAAAAAGAGGACATGCCTAAAATACCCATCGTTGAAATGATGAATGATAACAGAGTAAAATAACTTATAATTCTTCCTGTACGTTCATCTTTTTCATACCATCGCGAAATAGTTTCATCAACAAACTGCACATCAAATTCTGCGTTATCAATCAGGCTTGCATAGGTTGTTTTAATTTTTTCCGCGGTCCCAAAAACATCCTCATCATTAATTAATAAGAAAATATCGCCGGCTTGAAAATCAGCTGTTTGCTGACGAATCATCAAAGGACCAATCTGATTTCTCAGTTCTTTAAAATTAAAATCGTTAACTATTCCAAGAATTGGAATCTCATTTTCTCCCATTTTAAAGGAAACCACTTCATCGGTTATACCTAATTCTTTTCGCGCCGTTTCGTTCAAGTATATTCCTTTGTCAGAATAAGCCACGTTCGTTCGTTGCATATCAATACCAAAAACCTGAAAAAAAGAGGAATCTACCGCGAATTCTTGAAAGCTTAAAGACTTACCCTTACTTTCAAACGTTTGATTACTACCTCCACTTAATGGACTCTGCCAAGTAATTGAGACATCTTTAACACTTGGAATCTTTAGCAAGGCATTTTTTATTGAACTTTTTTTATCTGTTGTACTCAAATACTCTAAATGAACAATATTTTCTTTCTGAAAACCAAGATCTTGTTTTCGTAAGTAATCAGTCTGTTTAATGATAATCCAACTACATGCTAATAAGCCAATAGTTACGGTATACTGAAAGGTTATGAAAGCTTTTCCAAAAACGTTTTTAGCTTTGGTTCTGAAAGTTCCTTTTACAATTTCAATAGGTCTAAAACCAGATATTTTCAAAGCAGGAATAATCCCTGATAAAAAACCAATCGAACCAAATATTCCAATCATGATCAATATGCTTTCGAAGTTTAATTGATCATTAAGATTCAATTGCGTATTTAAGAGCGAATTAAAATATGGTTCTAAAAATTTAGCCATGATTAGTGATAAAAGCACAGCTATGAAGCATAAAAAGACAGATTCTCTTATAAATTGAAAAATCAACTGCTTTTTTGGGCTTCCTAATAATTTTTTAATGGCTACCTCTTTCCCTCGGAAGGTTGCTTGGGCAATTGTAAGATTTATATAATTACCTACTGCAAGTATCAAGATTAGCAATACAATCGCGGACAAAACTGTAGTTAGCGTTTTACTCGCACTCTTTGTACCGCTTCCTTCCTTAGAACTAAAATAGATCTCCTTTAGAGGTGTAAATTCTACAGTTTTAGCCCATCCTTCCTTGTAGAGCCAAAAATCCTCTTTAAACTTCTTGAGTACTTCTGGAGCTTTTTCAGGTAGATCTGAATTGAGTTTTGCTAAAAAGTAAATGCTTACCGAACACCAACCATACTCTTCCAAAATTGTTTCGAAGCCCCATAGTTTTTTAAAAGCCTTTAGGTTTACTAAAGCATCCTGTTTTGCAAAATGGGTGTTTTTAGTAAAATTACCCATTACTCCAGTCACCGTAAACTTATTCTCTGAGTCTATAAAAATGCTCTTTCCTATGATATCTATAGAACCAAATAATTTAAGAGCCGTTTCTTTTGACAGAACAATCCCTTCTTCGGTTTGTAACACATCATTAGCACTTCCTTTTTCAAGAGGGAAAGAAAAAATTTCAAGAAATGAAGCATCCACACCTAAATAATCAAACTTTACTTTCTGTCCATTGCCAATAGATATTCTTCCTGATGAGTTATATACCCTTGTGAAATCTTCTATCTCTGGGATACTATTTTTTAAATCTTCTGCGATCGGAGGAGAAAAGTCGACAGTCTCATTCTCTAATCGATATATTCTTTCCTTATTAACGTGAAAATCATCAACAGAAAGCTCATTTCTGATAAAAACACTTAGTAGTACTATAAAAGTTAGGGATATCGCGAAACCCAATATGGTTATAACGGTGTAAAGTTTATGTTTTGATAAAT
>CALHCJ010000123.1 GCA_937936275.1 uncultured Flavobacteriaceae bacterium | reverse complement strand
AAGCCCGATGAAATGGTAGCAACTTTTTTATCTATTTTCTTAAAAGCAATACTGTTAAAAATCGTATCAGAATATTGAGTAACGTAATCTCCTTTGCCACCCATCTTGAACATTAAAATTTCTAGAGGGGTAATATAGATTTGGTAGCGTTGATGATCGCCATTTTTTAGTTTGTTTTTAATATCTAAGCCTTCGAATCCGTTTCTGGTTATTCTAGTTTTTTCAATTATTTTCCCAGGAATATTCTCAAAAAGAAGTTTGTCTACATCATCCAAAGAAAACAGATCATCCTTCTTTAAAAATGAAAAAGTATTAATTCGGTTGAGCATTACAAAACTTCCATTCGCAAGATCAGGAGAGATGTATGTCGTATTCACAAATTCTGAAATAGGATAGAGTTTATTCGGAAGTTGCAGGGTAAAAAATTTATCATCAGGACTCACTTCTGAATACGTATTTTCTAACAACTGATTTTCAATTTTCTCTTTGATTGCTGCTCCTTTTGAGGTAGACCTCGAAGTTAAAGGCTTTACTTTATAACCCTTATTTCTTAAAAGTGCGATTACACCTTCATCGCCAGGTAGATGTGCAGCACCGATACCCGTAAATACCTTAGCAGTTTTCATTACCGAATCTAATTTATTTGCCATGTTATGATTGCGAATAGTCAACATGTTTTTGCGGTAATGCTCTGTATACATTGCGCGGTCAATAGAGTCAAGCATATTAATATTGCGATCACGATAGGCGTCTTGCAATAAGGTCATAGGGTCAGACTCTTGCATTTTCTTTTGCAACCACTCGTCTGGTTTTTTCTTTACGGCATTTAAACTTGCCCTACCGACAAGGGTAGAAGACTCTTCTAAATCTTCGAGGGCGACTACTTTCTTTCCAAACTTTTTACCAGCTTGGTAGATAAACATGTCTAAATAGGTTTCTTCTTCAAAATTTTGAGAGTATTCATTCGTACGATATAAAATGCTATTGACTCGCCGATCTTCGAAAGCTAAATAAGAACCGATTTCTTCTTTCTTCGGATTTCGAATTGCAAAAGAATGGGTGTAAAACCCTTTTGCATTGAAACCGTTGGCTTGCCCGTAGCCCATACCGCCCATTAAATCACTATCTAACCAAGTGTCGGGGTCAGATTCTAAGGCAATCACCTCACTTGCGTCGAGGGCACTGTAAAAAACATCATCAAGCCGAAAAGCAATACGTTTGCTCACATGCATCGTACCGTACAGATATGAACTCTGCTCTAATCCGTTTCCTGAAATCTCCCATAGCAGGCTATTTTTTTCTTGGGCATAGATGATTATAGATCCAAAAAAGAAGAGCAAAGGAAAGATGTACCGCATGTATAATTTTGTTAGTCAACTTGGGGTAATACACAAATTTAGGAAAGGATATACCTTACTATATCCCTATAAACTGTGAAAATTCGCCCCTAATCCAATTTATAACGAGGAATTCTTAGTGGTATTTTCTGCTTTACAGTTTTTTTTGGATATTCTCTAAGTGCTTTGGTTTATCCATTGATATCGTCAATAGTGTTATCAAAAAAGTTATCTGCGCTTTACAATGTAGACTGCGGTTCAAGTATTATTTTTGCATTTGAAAAATTGTTGCACTATGAAAGGAGTTTTATTGGTGAATTTGGGGTCTCCAGATAGCCCTACTGCCAAAGATGTAAAACCATATTTAGATGAGTTTTTAATGGATGAAAGGGTTATTGATGTGCCCAAAATTCTACGAAATATATTGGTTCGAGGCATCATTTTACAGACCAGACCTAAGAAATCTGCAAAAGCTTACGCAAAAATCTGGTGGGATGAAGGCTCTCCGCTCATAGTATTATCAGAACGTTTTGCTGCTAAAGTGCGACAACATACAGACATGCCTGTTGCTTTAGGAATGCGCTATGGGAGTATGTCAATAAAAAAAGCACTTCAAGAATTAAAAGATAAAGGCGTTGATGAGGTGCTTTTAGTACCGTTATATCCGCATTATGCGATGTCATCGTATGAAACTGTAGTGGTAAAAACGATGGAGGATAAAAACAAGTTCTTCCCGGAAATGGAGATTACCACATTACCCGCTTTTTATAAGAGCCCGGAGTATATTAAGGTTTTATCAGAAAGTATTGCAGAGGGGTTAAAAGATTTTGACTACGATCATATTTTGTTTTCGTACCACGGCATTCCAGAACGACATATTCGTAAAAGTGATCCTACTAAATTTCATTGTAAAATTGACGGAAGCTGTTGTAATATAAACTCCGTTGCACACAATACGTGTTACCGCCATCAGGTTTATGAAACTACAGAATTAGTAAAAAACTATTTAGGACTGCCGGAAGAAAAAATAAGCACCTCATTTCAATCGCGTTTGGCAGGTGATCCGTGGTTAAAACCCTACACAGATTACGAATTCGAAAATTTGGCGAAAGACGGTAAAAAGAAATTGGCGGTAGTCACAGCGGCTTTCGTTTCAGACTGCCTAGAAACCTTAGAAGAAATTGCCATGGAAGGAAAAGAGCAATTCGAGGAAGCTGGTGGTGAACACTACAAACACATTCCGTGTTTAAATGACAATGAAGCATGGGTTGCTGTAATGGCAAAATGGGTCAATGAATGGCAAAAAACAGAAGCCTTACCCGTTTAATTTAAGAATTATAGTTCCCTTCCTTTTCTCAAGGAGGGGATGCCTGCAGGGTGGGGTGGTTGAGCTTAAAATACAAATGTACCTCGACTCCGCTTGAGGCAACAGACTTTCCAAAAATGGCTAAAATAAGCTCAGACGAACTAGGTACGTTACCCATCAGTACATTATTGATCAAGCAATCAGTACCTGCCTCTATTGGTATTTTGGTAATGTCATTAAATGTTTTAGTCGATTCTATCTTTGTGGGGAATTGGATCGGACCCTTGGCCATTGCAGCAATCAGCGTGGTGATACCAATCACTTTTTTTGTGAGTGCATTAGGTATGGCTATTGGAGTAGGTGGGGCTAGTATTATTTCTCGAGCCCTGGGTGCAGACGAGCTAGAAAAAGCAAAACAAACCTTTGGTAATCAAATCACACTCAATCTGGTGTTGACCTTAAGCATGGTTGTGGTTGGCTTAACCTTTGCCGATCCGCTTATTCGCGCTTTTGGTGGAAAAGGAGAAATCTTTGACTTTGCAAAACCCTTCTATACGATTGTCTTTTATGGAGTTCCTTTTTTAGCCTTAACAATGATGTTAAATATTGTTATTCGTTCAGAAGGGAAACCGAAATATGCTATGATGGGTCTGATCGTTCCTTCGATCTCAAACCTAACTATGGATTATTTATTCATCAACGTATTTGATTGGGGTATGGAAGGTGCTGCTTTAGCTACTTCAATCTCCTATTTTCTTTCGTTTAGTTATTTGGGCTATATCTTTATTTCGAACCGTTCAGAATTAAAAATCAATTGGTCACATTTAAAAGCAAAAATTCCAATTTTAAAAGAAATCGGTTCCTTAGGCTCGGTTACCTTAGCACGACAGGCTGTGGTAAGTCTTGTCGTGTTAATTGTAAATAATATTCTGTTTGATTTAGGCGGCGAAGCGTTGATTGCGGTGTATGCTATCATTAGTCGCATGTTGATGTTTTCCCTTTTTCCTGTTTACGGCGTTGCCCAGGGTTTTCTTCCTATAGCTGGCTTTAATTACGGGGCAAAGAAATTTGACAGGGTTAAAGAAACAATTTATACCGCTTTAAAGTATGCCTGTGTTTTAGGCAGTTTGGTGTATGCTTGTCTGTTTGTTTTTCCAGTAGAAATAGCCTCTTTATTTCTCAGTTCTAAAGAAGGTTTATCCACTAGTGAGACCGAAATTAATACCTATGTTTTAGAGCACATATCATCTGCAATGCGATGGGTTTTTGCGGCGACACCCATTATAGCGATTCCATTATTGGGGGGTGCTTATTTTCAGGCCATCGGAAAAGCGATTCCTGCCATGTTATTGACGCTTTCTCGCCAAGCCTTTTTCTTCATTCCAGTCGTCTTGATACTGCCTCAGTTTTATGGCGAAATTGGCGTTTGGATCTCCTTTGCTATTGGTGATGTTTTGGCAACTGCGGTAACGTGGTGGTATTTAAGGCGGGAAATACGAAATACCTTAAATTAAAATTTTTTGAGCATGAACCAATATCAATTTGATCACTAATCTTAGAAAATGTGATGGGTTTGCTTAGAATTCTTCTATTTTTAAATGCTTAAACAGAACTAGAACCGTAATGAGAATCAAATCAATCATCTTAGTCGCTCTTGCTATGACCTTACTGAATTGCAATGAAAAAGAAGCACTGAAACCAATGACTTTATTTGTTGGCACCTATACCGACACAAAAAGTAAGGGAATTTACAAGTTGCAATTTGACAGTGAAAATGGTAAGATTCTGACTACCAATTTAGCTGCCGAATTAGCCGCAGAAATAACGAGTCCGTCATATTTGGCGATAAGTGCGGAAAAAGATTTTCTCTACGCAGTTCAAGAGGTTAATTTCTATGATAATGCATCAGGAGCCGTAACAGCTTTTGCTTTAGAAAACGACAGTCTTATCGAACTACAAACGGTTGCAAGTGGCGGTGCGCATCCGTGTCACATAAGTTTGTCTCCTGCGGGGGATAAGTTAGCCGTCTCAAATTATACCGGTGGAAATGCTAGTATTTACAGGGTAGGTGACGACGGTAAACTATCAGGACCAACCGCCTTTATGAATCATATGCAAATCGATTCTAGCAAAACGCCACATGCCCATATGGCACAATGGGTGAATGATGAGATTTATATTGCTGATTTAGGTTTAGACGCAGTACTAGTCTACGAAGATGAAGACGATATTGCGGCGAAACCCAAAGCTACGATTTCATTAGAAGAAGGAGCTGGGCCAAGGCACTTTGCTACCACTGAAAAAGGGCAGTTTTTGTATGTGCTAAATGAACTGAATTCCACCGTCTCATTGTTAGCCAAGAATGAATCTGAAGTATACGAACGAAAACAAAAGCTATCTACACTGGCTTCTGATTTTAAAGGAGAAAGTTTCTGTGCTGATATTCACATTTCTGAAGATGGAAGATTTTTATACGCTTCGAATCGTGGTGAGAATACCATCGTAATATTTGCCATTGACAAAGCTACAGGAGACTTAAAACCTATCGGACGCGAACCTGTTCATGGAGATTGGCCACGGAATTTCACCCTTGACCCCACAGGAAAATTTCTATTAGTTGCGAATCAAAAAAGCAATAATATTACCGTATTTAAAAGAGATCAAGAAAAAGGAACGCTGACGTTTTTAAATGAAAAAAAACTCCCCAAACCCGTTTGTTTGTTGTTTTTGTAAGTGATTGAGGTCACTTTATTCTTTTGTAAGTAGCGTAATGAAGCCGCCGAACAGCAGAAGAAAGTGGAAGGGCTCGATATGACGGACTATTCTAGAAGGCTTAGAAACCCAAAAACAAGTCGCGATCTATAAGTCTATACCGTTTTATTATTCCCGTTGGGGTTTAGAAGTAATTATTTAATATCTTCAACGAAGTTTCCCCGCTTAAAACATCAATCAAATGAAAGTATTTCAATCAGTACCACTGACCGTGGCTATTTTCTTTATGGGTTTAAGTACCTTAAGTTGTCAAAATCCATCAACTTCTTCGAACGTCGA
The DNA here is from genome assembly GCA_937936275.1 of uncultured Flavobacteriaceae bacterium. Taxonomy (GTDB): domain Bacteria; phylum Bacteroidota; class Bacteroidia; order Flavobacteriales; family Flavobacteriaceae; genus Maribacter_C. Next base: position 1,306 of record CALHCJ010000123.1, on the reverse strand, counting down.
AAAATCTATAGATGAAATTTTTAAAGATTTCGATGATATTAATAAACCTGGTGCTGCAGTAGCGGTGGTGCAAAATGATGAAATCGTTTTTTCAAAAGGCTACGGAAGTGCCAATTTGGAATATGATATTCCAGTAACTACGGAAACCATTTTCCATGTGGCTTCGGTGTCGAAACAGTTTACGGTATTTGCTGTTTTACTCTTAGCTGAGGAAGGAAAACTCTCGCTTGACGATCCTATTCAGAAGTATATTTCAGAAATCCCAGAATTTGAACATGAAATTACCCTGCGGCATTTGGCAACCCATACAAGTGGCATGCGTGACCAATGGGATATTCTCAATTTAGCCGGTTGGCGTTGGGATGATGTGGTGACCAAAGAACATATCTTAAAAATAGTATCCAAACAAAAAGAATTGAATTTTACCCCTGGCGAACAGTATATGTATTGCAATACCGGCTTTACGCTTCTCGCCGAGGTAGTGGCTCGAATTTCAAAAAAATCATTTGCAGAGTTTACCCAAGAGCGGATGTTTACCCCCTTGAAAATGACGAAAACACTGTTTTACGACGACCATAATAAGATCGTAAAGAACAGAGCTTATTCCTATTACCCTTCGAATACGGGTTATGTGAAAAGTAGATTGAATTTTTCGAATGTAGGGGCGACAAGTTTGTTCACTACTCCAGAGGATTTAGGCCGTTGGGCCATGAATTTTAAAAAGCTCACCGTAGGTAGTGCTGCAATTGTGGACCAAATGAATACACTAGCCGTGTTGAACAATGGTCAAACTTTTGGTGGCGCCTATGGGCAATTTGTAGGACCCTATAAAGGCTTGCAGCAAATACAACACAGTGGTGGTGATGCTGGTTATCGTGCGCACTTAGTGCGTTTTCCAAAGCAAGATTTTGCCGTTTCTGTAGCTTCTAATTTTGGGATGTCTAATCCGTATCAATTGGCTTTGCAGGTTGCTGATTTATACTTGGCTGATTCATATGAAATGGAAGAAGAAGCTGCTGAAAAAGAAGCGAAAATAATAAGCCTATCTGAAAACGAACTTAAAGCTTTTGAAGGCCATTACTGGGATGCAAAAGATCTGTATTCAAGAAGAATTCGTTTACAAGATAGTATCCTTTTGTACGATCGTGGTAATGGCAGTATTACCGATCTGGCGGCGATAGCAAAAAACACGTTTAAGATGCAAAATATATCGACCAACGTCTTGGTAAAATTCACTTTTAAAGATGGTAAAAAAGGTATGGTCGTTTCAGAAGGCGAGACCGTTCTGGGCACATTAGAAGAATAT
>CALHCJ010000122.1 GCA_937936275.1 uncultured Flavobacteriaceae bacterium | reverse complement strand
TAAAGCTTCCATCAGAAAAACCTTGTTTTCAAGTGCTACTGAAATCATTTTCTCAACTTCTGTTCTATTTATGCCCAAGGGTTTTTCACATAAAACATGCTTACCATGCTTCATAGCTTTAATTGCCCATTCCATATGGCCATTATGTGGCGTGGCTATGTATATAACGTCAACTTCATTGCAGGTAAAGAGTTCTTCATAACTACCAAAAGCATATGCACCACCAAACTCTGCCGCAAAAGCCTCAGCTTTTTCTAAGGTCCTAGAACCGACGGCAACCAATTTACCACCAGTAACATGCTTTAAATCTTTTGCAAAACTTTGTGCAATTTTACCAGGACCAAGTATGCCCCATCCGATGAAGTCTTTCATATAATTTCCTATTTTCTCAAAACTAGTCAATTTAACTTTTTACCACAGTAAGAAGTGATGAGAATAATTCTTTGATTTAACATTAATTATGAAAGGATCATTAGAGATATCTACTTTTAATTAGCTTTTAACTAAAATTCAAAAAAGGCTTAGTTTAAGTACTTATCTTTAGGAAATAATAGAATAATAGCACAGCATGGACCTCAATTTCAACAAAAACGAAGATCATAATAAACTTCTCGTGTCTGAACTTAAAAAACGCCTAACAAAAGTAAAATTAGGCGGTGGAAAAGGGCGGATCGAAAAACAACATGCTAAAGGTAAAATGACGGCTAGGGAACGTATTGCCTATTTATTAGACAATGACACAAAAAGTATAGAAATCGGTGCTTTGGTTGGCGACAGCATGTATGAAGAACACGGTGGTTGTCCTTCAGGTGGGGTTGTCATAAAAATCGGTCACGTTCAAGGCAAACAATGTATTGTGGTTGCCAACGATGCTACTGTAAAAGCTGGTGCTTGGTTTCCAATAACCGCAAAAAAGAATTTAAGAGCCCAAGAAATTGCCATTGAAAACAGACTACCCATAATTTACTTAGTGGACAGCGCTGGGGTCTATCTCCCTATGCAAGATGAAATCTTTCCTGATAAAGAACATTTTGGTCGCATTTTTAGAAATAACGCGGTGATGAGTAGTATGGGAATTACTCAAATATCAGCAGTTATGGGAAGCTGTGTTGCTGGAGGTGCTTATTTGCCTATCATGAGCGATGAAGCACTAATCGTTGATAAAACGGGAAGTATTTTCTTAGCAGGAAGTTATCTTGTAAAAGCAGCTATCGGAGAAACCATCGACAACGAGACTTTAGGAGGTGCAACAACACATTGTGAAGTTAGTGGAGTTACCGATTACAAAGCCAAAGATGATAAGGCGGCACTGGATACCATCAAAAATATTGTTGGTAAGATTGGAGATTTCGACAAGGCGGGTTATAATCGAGAAAAGTCTCAAAAGCCCAAGTTAGATCCGAATGAATTATATGGCACTTTGCCTAAACTTCGACATGAACAATATGACATGCTAGAAATCATTCATCGCATAGTTGATGACTCTGATTTCGAACAGTACAAAGAAGATTACGGAAAGACGATTTTAACAGGCTATGCTCGCATTGATGGATGGGCAGTTGGTATTGTTGCAAATCAACGAAAAGTAGTAAAAAACGCCAAAGGCGAAATGCAATTTGGCGGCGTTATCTATTCTGATTCTGCAGATAAAGCGACTCGATTTATAGCGAATTGCAATCAAAAGAAAATTCCTCTCGTTTTTCTGCAGGATGTTACTGGCTTTATGGTTGGCAGCAAAAGCGAACATGGTGGCATCATAAAAGATGGCGCAAAGATGGTTAACGCAGTAAGTAATTCTGTGGTGCCGAAGTTCACCGTGGTTATCGGAAATAGTTATGGGGCTGGAAATTATGCCATGTGTGGGAAAGCGTATGACCCAAGATTAATAGTTGCATGGCCAAGTGCAGAACTTGCTGTAATGAGTGGTAACTCAGCTGCGAAGGTATTGGCACAGATAGAAACCGCCTCCTTAAAAAAGAAAGGAGAAACGATCACCAAGGAAAAAGAAGCTGAGCTTTTCAAAAAAATAAAAGATCGATACGACAACCAAGTTTCTCCATATTATGCAGCTGCTCGCTTGTGGACCGATGCTGTCATAGAACCAACAGATACACGTAAATGGATCTCTATGGGAATAGAAGCTGCGAATCACGCGCCAATAGAGAGGGCCTTTAATTTGGGAGTATTACAAGTGTAAAGGATATTAATTGGCACCAACTAATAAATTATTTTGGCTAATATTAAATAATTCTTGCACTTTTCCTTTTATAGAAACTCTATAAAGTTTGGTTTCCACTCGCTCGTTTGATAATCCATAATGGTATTGAACAATTGCTCTCAGATAGGTAGGTTTTATACGACCATTTCCAAGATAGTTTACATTCACTTTCCAGATACCATTTTCGGCGTTCTTGGGTATAAAATACTCTTTTGTCGTAGCAATCTGAGGAAAATTCGTGTGTCTTACCTCTTCATCCTCAATAGAATTATCCCAGACGAAAAAATTCTTCGAAGGGTCTACAAAATGGAAAAGAAAGCCCGCTTGGTCGTCATTCCACTCCAAGGTGATTCTTGTATCACCCATGTTTTTCTTTGTTCTTAAATCTTTTTCTACCGTTTTATTAGTGTACTTCTTAGCTAGCCCACCCAACTCTGAAAGAATTATATCATGTGACCCACCCTCTTCAGGTGTCAATAGTTTTTTATCAATTAAGCCATTGTATCTATTCAAAATCCGCAATGCTTTCGTGTTTTCATGAGTCTTTAAAAAAATTTGTGATAGATCTAGGTAGGCCTGTGGAGAATGCGGCCATCTTTTTAGTACGTCAAGATACGTGCTTCGTGAAGCTTCCAAATCACCATAATACTCTAAAATTAGACCAAGCGCACGCGACAACTCTATACTACCTTTAGTAACAATGTCAGAATCAGCAATGATTTGATTATGTAACTTTTTTTCAGAATGCTGATCTAAGAAATAGCTCACTACATCTAAAACAAAATAAGAACTATTATTGTACATCTTTTTATGCCTCAAATAAATCGACTTTGCTTCCGAAAAATCAGAACTAGCATAGAGTTCTCTTAAATAGGTAGGCCAATTATTCTTTTCTTGTTCATGGGGTATCGTTTTAGCCTCATAACGTTCTTTCGCATTCTCTCTAGCTCGAAAAGCAAGATGTTCTTTGGTTGGTGAAACATTTGCAGATTTTGTATTTATAATAAAAACACCCCCCTTACCTAGGGTACCATATACGGCGAGACCACCGAGGCTTGGCAAACGTGCTATTCGTTTAATATTATTTAAATCTAAAAACAACGGCGGGTTTGTATATACCATACCATCAACGTCATATACGGCTTCGGTAGGATGTTGCAAAGAGTTAGCACCTCTCATATAAATTACAGCACCAGGAGTTTCAGGCCTTGTTGTTAAATTTGGGTTGCCTTTTGGAGAAATTTTAACGCCCGCAAACATCGTTTGCAAAACTCCGAGAATATTACCAGATGCAGGGTTAATTTGATCACCTTCCCGTATTTCAAGTGCGTACCCAGATGTTTTTTTATCTAAAAGCTGAAACTTATTCTTTATGATATCTTTTTCAACATTGTAAGCATCGAATAAAGCCTTTTGTGATCTTACCCGATATTTACTTCTTTCAACAGTAACAGCATCAAGTTCATTAATTTCTGATATCAAAACAACATCGTGGTTTTTTGATATGTCACTTACTTTAAAAATTTGCTTCTCTTTTCCTTGAAACGAATAAATGAGCTTATCACTTTCCAAAACCATTAGTTCATAATATCCCTCACTGTCAGTATAGGTTCCAACTGCTGCGTTTTTGACATAAACATTTACATTTTCGATTGGCTTCACACCGTCTGTTACATGTCCTGTAATTTGAATTTCTTGCTGTGAAAAGACCTTTATTGTCGTTGCAAAAAACAACAATAAGAATACAACTTTTGCCCTCATAAAATGGTTTATGTATAAAGTTAAGAAGAAAAACGAATTAAATTGATGAGAGTTGAAAACAATTGTTATGACCTGAAAGTCGCAATACTTCTACTATATCCTTCTGATTAGCAGTTCCGTAGTTATATTGAATGGTTGCCTTCAAATAGCTAGGTGACATCGTCTTATTTCCTAAATATTTGATATTAAAGGACCATTTTCCGGTATCATCTTTGTTGATAAAAAACTGCTCAGTAGAATAGCCAAGCTCTTTCTCTAGTATTATTTCTGACGAGTTTGCGGCGTAGGAGTGATTCCATATTGCATAGGACTTGTCTTCATGTACCATTTCAACATCAAACTCTGTCTCTCCATTGTTCCATTCCAAAACAACTCTTGTCGACGAGTCTTCAAATGGAAATTGAAAGTCTTTAAACTCTTTTAATATTTTCATTTCATTTTGAGATAGAATATTTAAAGCTTCAACATTCATAATAAAAGCAATTCCCTCAACATCAGTTTGCTTACTCCTGTTCTTCTTTAAATACTGGGTGTACAAACTTAAAGCCTGTTCAGGATTATTCAACTTATAGTGCATGTTTGCCAAGTCTCTATAGGTTTGAGCGTATTCAGGTCTTAGTGCAGCGATCATTCTGTAGATAGCTAAGGAGTCTTTTAAGTATCCATTTTGCTCAAAATGATACGCAATAGCCTTCAATACATTAGGATTATTGTCATTTTCCTTTTTAACTTCATCCCATATTAATTTTGCTAGTTCCTTATTTTTCCATCGGGTATTAAAATACCCTCCCGCATCTAATAAAAGATAGGGTTGGTTTTTAAAAAAAAATTTTTCTTTATCAAATATTCGAAGAGCGTCTGCTTCGGACTTCGCTGCCAGCAACTTTTCTAATTGTATAGGTTGGGGTTTTTCTAAAGCAGGATCGCAAAAATTTTCTTTTATAAACTCAGCTTGAGCAGCTCGAAGATCTTTCACTTCAATCGCATTCGTCTTAGGTTTAAGCTGTCCTGATTTTGTGTTGATAATTATTACTCCGCCAGTCGCTCTTCTTCCATATTTTGCAGTAGCACTGAGACTTCTTATGATGGCAATCCTTTTAATATCTGAGACTGGTATAGCTAGGGCTGCCGCTCCATCTTCAGTAATTATTCCATTAATGTCATAAATCGCTGGTTGTGGTCCATCTAATAAGTTGGGTCTCTCACGTAGATAAATAACAACGCTATCAAATCGATTACCAGGATGTGCAACTCTACCATTAAATTTACCTTGAATGGCATCAACAAAAGTAAAAGCACCTGGTAAGAAATCAGCTTCGTCAATGATGTTCAAGGATGCTCCGGATTTTCGCTTATCAAGAAACCCATAAGAAGTTTTAATTAAGTTAGTATTGGTCTCATATTCTAATAACTTCTCGTTGTAGGTCTTGCTTTTTCGATCCTTCACAACCACCTCATCCAACTGTTGCGTATTTGGTATCATCTTGATGTTGAGTTCTATAGTCACATCTTCCACAATTACCTCAACAGACTTCATTCCCAAGTAGCTATATACCAAAATATCTTTTGGAGATGCTTTTATTTGATACGTACCATCTTTACTTGAGATTATTCCAGCTTTACTTCCTTTAGCCACAATACTGACTCCAGATAAAGGTTTCTTGCCCGAAGTAATAACTCCTTTAATATTTCGTTCTTGAGCATTGCTTAGATAAGAAATAAAAAGAACCACTAAAAGGCTGGAGATTTTCATGCTATTAATTTGATTTTAGAACAATATTTTTCGTTAACTCATTGTCAACGGTTAACCAAATAGTTTTAAATCCACTTTTCTTAAATACGACTCTATCTTTCTTTTTAGCAGCAATGGTGTAACGACCTTTTTCATCTGTAAATACCTGTTCGTTTGTGCGATTGTTGATAACTTCCACTCCCGATATCATTCTACCCTTATTCAGCGTAAAACCAGAAATAGTTCGCTCCTTTTGCTTCTTTCGGACCTCCTTTTTTTCAAAACGCTGTGCCATTTTTTCAGATACCATAAAAGAGGTCTCCAAGGAATAGGCCATATTTTGCTGGGTGATAAGTTCCCATTTATCTTGACTCGCGTATTTTCTATAAGAACCAAATTGATTAAAAGCTGCCATTAAAATTAGACCCAGTTTTTTTTCTCCGTACACTTTTAATAGTTCAAGGGATACGATAAAATCGTCTTGGGTGTAAATATCGTAAGGCTTTAAATCTACCCATACGATTTTATCATCGCGTTTGACAGTTATCAAAATATTGTTGTTAGATGTATTCAAATTGGTCTTTGGAAGCCCCTGAACACCATCGTCATCATAGATATTCACCCGAAGCAGCAAACTATCTGAAGGATTGTCAAAGACTTCAAACTGAAATTTTTCTAATCTTCGTAGACCTGTTTTCGCATAGATTTTTGTTGCCAGTTCACCGCCAAGTGCTACTTGGTCCTTCCAATAACCAAAACTCTTTTCTCCATAATTCTTATAACCAATTACATCTGTAATGAATCTTCCTTGCTTATTCGATACAACTACTTCGTTAAGTTCAATATTCGATGGTTCCATTCTAAAAATAGGGTACTTATCATAAGCCAATGGAATTTTTGATATTTGAATATTTAAGGATTTGAAGCCCAGAGCCGAAAACAATACTTTGGTAGTTTCCTCTACTTCGTTTTTTTCTAGAGATAAATAAAAAAGCCCTTCTTCATCGCTAACGGTGCCAATTCCTTTTTCAATAATACCAATATTGACAAAAGGTATTGGTTCGCCTGTTTCAGCGTTTATTACTTTTCCTTTGTATTCTTTTTGTCCATGTAAAATAAAACCACAAAGAATTAGAGCAAAAGTGTAAAATCTTTTTTTCATCCTTTAATAACCTATCTAGACACCACTTTAGAGGCAGACTGCAATGTGAACAGCCGTTGATTTACATTCTTAAGCGATAGCTTGAATACCTTGACCTCTTTCTGTTGCAAGGCAGTACCGTAATTACTGTAAATAGTAGCTTTCAAATATGTGGGAGTCAAGCTTTTATTGCCAAGGTAATTGACATTAACCTTCCAAGTGCCAGGTAAGGCTCCATCAACCAAATATTCCTTTACATTGAAGCCAAAATCTTTCTCACGTGCAATATCATCTGAATTATCAAATAAACTATGTTTCCAAGTATAATACTGATTCTCTGGATTGACGAATTGCAGATCGAAATCGGCTTCGCCATCGCTCCACTCAAATACCAATCGCGTTCCCTTAAAGCCTTCTTCTGCAATGAAAAGTTTTTTGGCTTTCTTTTTAGCTACCAACTCGCCTTTCTTAAGCATTAAAAGGTTGTTGTACTCACGCTCTAAGATTGGGCCAAAAACTAAGGTGTCTTGCTCTAAAAAACCTTCCTCGATAAGGTATTCATAACGAGCATACATCGAAGCTGCTTGTTTTGCTTCCCGAATATTACGGTAGCTGTTCGCCATGTCAAAATAACTTTGGGCGTAGTTGGGTCGCAAAATAAAGATTTCTTTATAGGTCTCGTGTGCCTTCTCAATGCGCTGCTGTGATTCATAGGTGTAAGCAAGTGCTTTTAAGAGTACAGCATTATTTGTATATGGCTCAAAATAATTCTCGATAATACCATCAGCATACTCAAGTTCATTATGTGTATCTGAAAAGTAAGTGTAGGCATCTAATAAAAAGTAGGGGGAATTAGAATAGGTCTTTTGATGCTTTTCAAATATAGTCTTAGCGGCTTCAAAAGAATCGCTATTTCTAAGTTCCTTTAAATATGTAGGGTCATTTTGTGCCACTTCCACCCTATCAAGCGCTGTACCATCAGCATAATTGTTTTTCAAACGAGCGCGGTCTACAATTTTATTCACTTGGGGGTTACCACCAATCGTATTGATCACAATAACACCACCTGCTCCTAAATTACCATAAGGCGCTGTCATACCGAGATTATTTAGTATAGCTATTCTTTTAATATTAGCCATATTCAACCAAAGGGGAACATCGGTGAATATTTGACCATCCAAATCAAAAACAGCAGCTCTGTTGTTCGAAATCGAATTGAGTCCTCTAATAAATACAGCGCCTCCCTCAAGACAGTTTCCGCGCACAGCAACACCTGCAAATCTATTTTGTAATAAATTCAAAATACAAATCGAAACCGTATTAATTTGATCTTCTGTGAGTATTCTTACTCTACCCGCAGATCGTTCAGCATCGATATAACCATACGCTGTACGTATTATACTTTTATTTATTGTATAATCTTCTTCCATGTCATTTTGAGAGCGTCGCTTACTTGCCTGCACCGTGACTTCATCTAACTCCGTAACATCAGGTATCAATATAGGATTCAAAATGCGAGTGACGTCTTCTACCTTTATTTTAACCGTTTTCAA
>CALHCJ010000121.1 GCA_937936275.1 uncultured Flavobacteriaceae bacterium | reverse complement strand
GGGAAAGTAGCGATGAAAATCGCTAAAACGAGTAGTTTTTTGGTCATTTTAGATTGTATTAATTAGTCTAGCTAAATGTAGGGAAAACTTTAGAGGTGATTTCTTAAAAGGGTGTTAAGAGCTATCTGTTCTCACTTTAGAAAGGATTTTGAATTTATAAGGTACTATTCGAAAAATCTGTAGCAAATAACTTCTTGACTACCAAGAATATATAATTTATGTAGTATTATTTGTTAGTTTTTATGGTTTTCTTCGGCAAAGGGCGCATACGATAAGCTTTTATGAAAAATAGTATCAAAGTTTTCTTTTTGTTCATTGGTGTTTCTGCATTTGCCCAAAGTCCTTGGACCCACGAAAAGGGTAAATTTTATACACAGTTATCTTATACTACAATATCAAATTACAATACCTTGTTTGGAGACCCTGATTTTAATACAGCAGGTGAAATTTCTGATAATACCATTCAATTTTACGGAGAATATGGTTTTTCAGATCGAACTACTTTAATTGTAAATCTACCTTTGAAATTGATCTCAATCAATGACTTTATTAACCCGCTTGTGAATTGCGATTCAGATTGTTCTCAAGATTTTAACACGTCCGCTTTAGGTAATATAGAAATTGGGATAAAGCATAATTTCTATAAAAAGAACTGGTTGCTTTCTGGACTACTTTCGCTAGAGTCGAATACAAGTACTTATGAAGCGATTTCTGGTATTCGAACTGGCTATGATGCGTTTACCATCACGCCACTCTTTATAGCAGGAAGAAGTTTTGGTAAAACCTATGTTCAGTCTTTCATTGGTGCTAATTTCAGAACGAACGATTACAGTTCAAACTTCAAGATTGGAGGAGAAGTAGGAAAAAGAATCTCTAGGCGTATTTGGTTGATTGGTTTTTTAGATATCGTAAAATCATTTAAAAATGGCAATATCATTTTACCAACAGAAAACGTTTTTACAGGTCTTTATGTAAACGATCAAGAATATGGTGCTTTTGGTTTTAAGGGAATAGTGGAGATTACCGATAAATTTGGTGTTACAATTGGTTTAGGTGGGGCCTTTTTTGGAAACAATGTAGCTCGACAAGCAGCTTTAAATATAGGTGTTTACCAAAAAATTTGAAAACATAAAGTATTAGCTTCTGAGTATGAGCGACTATTCATATGATTAAAACTAGCTCATACGTTTAATTGCTTTTCTTGAAAATACCAAATAATTCCTTACTCATTCTAGGAGGAATTGAGTTGTAACAACGTTCAAAAGTGATGGTTTTAAAAAAAGGTTCTAAATAGTTTAAATACAGCTCTTTGTTCCCTCCAAAAGGCCGTTTTTCTAAATCTTCTGTGAGAGGTATGTCAAACCAGACTCCAACTAGTTTTCCAGATGGTTTCAAAAGGCTCGCCATTTGTTTGGCATAACCATTTCTATTTTCATGCGTCGGAATAAAAGAGCAAAAAAAAGTCTGTTCAAAGATGAGATCGTATTGTTTTTCGTGTTTAAAAAAGTCTTCTAGAAGCAATTGATTTTTCGGAAAATCCGGATTTCGTTTTTCGAATTCTTTGAGTGGAAATGATGAGATATCCATGACGTGTATATTCATAAACCCTTGTTTCCAAAGATATTCTGCTTCATATGCATTTCCAGCACCTGGAATCAAAATAGAAATATGCTTGTTTTCTAATTGATCAATATACGTTCTTATGGGTGTGGAGGGGTAACCAATATCCCAACCGGTGTTTTGTTGTTGATACCTTGTGGTCCAATACTCTTCTTCTTGCGGATTATCCATAACCCTAAGATAGCACCCTAACCGAAAACTTAAGTTAAAAAAGTGTGAGATTTTATTCCTTTTGCTATCTTTCTGAATTACATCAAATCAATTTTATGAAAACCAAATTCATCTTCACTCTCGTTTCTTTGTTTACATTTTTTGGTTATGCTCAAATAAGTCCACAATGGGCTCGATATCCCGCCATTTCTCCAGACGGTAATACGATCGCTTTTACATATAAAGGAAATTTGTATAGTGTTGATGCAGAGGGTGGAGATGCTCAACAGCTTACTTTTCACCAAGCTCAGGACTATAGAGCTGTTTGGAGTAAAGATGGTAAAACTTTGGCTTTTGCATCGGATCGGTATGGCAATTTTGATGTTTACGTGATGGATGCCATGGGCGGTCCTTCAACGCGTTTGACGTTTCACAGTACGGACGAAAAACCGTATTCTTTTTCGGCCGATGGATCACGAATCCTATTTGGTGCGGCACGTCAAGATGCGGTTTTACACCGACAATATCCGTCGAGTCGACAACCAGAATTGTATAGCGTTCCTTTAAGTGGAGGTCGCGTGGATCAGGTATTGACTGTTCCCGCAGAAGATATTCAAATTAACGTCGATGGAACTCAAATGGTATACCATGATATGAAGGGCTACGAAGATGAATTTCGCAAACATCATACCTCTGCAATTACACGAGATTTGTGGAGCTATGACATGGTAAGTGGTGCACATGAAAAATTGACTTTTTTTAAGGGAGAAGATCGAAATCCGGTATATTCTAAAGATGGAAATTCATTATTCTATTTGAGTGAAGAAAGCGGCTCATTTAATGTGCATAAATTAAATTTTGAGAATACTAGAAATAGTATTCAAGTTACTTCTTTTAAAACCCACCCAATTCGTTCGTTAAGCATGGGTAATGGTAAAATGTCCTTCTCTTATGATGGAGAGCTGTACACACTTGAAGAAGGAGGAGAGCCTCAGAAAGTAAACATCAACATTCGCACCCAACGAGGTGCGAACCCTGACAGCTATGTTTCGGTAAATGGCGGTGTTCGTGAAATGGATATCTCTCCAAATGGTAAAGAAATTGCTTTTATTTCTAGAGGAGAAGTATTTGTTACTTCTGTTGATGGTGCTCTTACCAAACGCATCACAAATACACCTGAACAAGAACGTTTTGTAAAGTTTACGCATGACGGTAAAGCTCTAAGCTACGCGAGTGAACGCAATGGCAAATGGGATATTTATCAAACCAAAAAAATGCGTAAAGAAGAAAAGTATTTTTTTACTGCAACCCTTATCAAAGAAGATACGCTGATCAGTAGCAACACAGATAATTATCTGCCAGAGTTTTCTCCTGATGGTAAATCGGTTGCCTACATTGAAGGTCGTCGTAGGTTAAAGGTCATGAACTTAAAAACCAAGGAAACAACTACTTTGCTCACACCTGATGATTTGATACATATGTCAGATGGAGATCAAGAATTTAAATGGAGTCCTGATAGTAAATGGTTACTTGTTGATTGGGGGGTTACACTGAGTAATAATGAGATACTTTTAATTTCAGCAGATGGCAAAAAACGAGTAAACCTTACCGAAAGTGGTTATTACGATGTTGGTCCTCAATGGGTGAATGATGGAAAGCAATTGCTTTGGTTTAGCAATCGCAATGGGTTAAAGAGTTATGCCACTAGTGGTAATAGTGAATTTGATGTATATAGTATGTTTTTTACCAAGGATGCTTGGGATAAACATAATTTAACAAAGGAGGAATATGATTTGATGAAGGAACTTGAAGAGGGAGATGCAAAGAAGGATGATGAGAACGCTGACGAAAAGGCTAAAAAAGGAAAAAAGAAAAAAGAGGAAGAGCAGAAAAAGGAACCTGTCAAACCCTTAAAATTTGATTGGGAAGACCTTGATCTCAGAAAAAGTAGACTTACCATACATTCTTCTAAGCTACAAGATGCTGTTTTGTCTAAGGATGGAGAGAAGTTGTATTACCTCACACGGTTTGAGAAAAGTTTGAACTTGTGGGAAACAGAACTGCGTACCAAGAATACCAAAATGTTAATTGCTCTAGGTGCTGATTCAGGAGGTCTGCAATGGGATGCAAAACAAGAGAATTTGTTTCTTTTGGCTGACGGTGAAATTGCTAAGGTTGATTTAGATGGAGCTAAAACTAAACCAGTTAAGATAAAATCAGAGATGCAGCTAGATGCTGATGCAGAACGTCAGTATATGTTCGATCATATTTGGCTTCGAACGAACGCCATCTTTTATCATTCTAACTTTCATGGTATTGATTGGAAGATGATGCGCTCAGAATATGAGAAATACCTACCCCATATCGGAACTAATTTCGAGTTTGCCGAGATGACCTCTGAATTGCTAGGTGAGTTGAATGTTTCCCATGCCGGCGGTCGCTATAACAGTACTATTGAAAATGGAGATGCAACGGCTTCTCTTGGGATATTTATGGATTATGCGCATCAAGGCAACGGAATTAAGATTGCAGAAGTTTTAAAGTCGGGTCCTTTAGATAAAAACGGATTCAATCTTACTCCTGGAAGTATTATTGAAAAAATTGACGGCGAAATGGTTACCAGAACTAAAGATGTTGCCAGTTACCTCAATCGTAAGTCAGGAAAATTTATGCTTCTTGATATTTTAAGCACTAAGGGAGTTCGGAAACAGATTACAGTAAAACCAATCTCACAAAATGAAGAGTCGAGACTTTTATACCGCCGATGGGTAAAACAGAACGAGAAAGAAGTTGACGAAAAAAGTAATGGAACATTGGGCTATGTTCATATTCCTGGAATGGCTGATGAGCCTTACCGATCGATCTACGAACAAATGATGGGTAAATTTTCGAATAAAAAAGGTGTTGTTGTTGACACCCGATTTAATGGAGGTGGAGACTTAGTTGCAGATCTTGCGATGTTTTTTACTGGGGTACCTTTCTTATCGTACGAGACGGAAGCTAGAGTGGTCGGTGGAGAGCCAACTTCAAGGTGGACAAAACCAACTTTGGCTATTTTTAATGAATCAATGTATAGTGACGGATCTTGTTTTGCCAGTGGTTATCGAGACTTGAAAATAGGCAAGACCGTTGGAATGCCTGTGCCAGGCACCTGTAGTTTCGCAGGTTGGGAACGTTTGCCAAACGGTGGTGTTTGGGGAGTAGTGCCGGTTAGTGCCAAAAACAAAGCAGGGGAGTGGATGGAGAATAATGAAACAAATCCTGAGATTCTGGTTAAAAATGACCCTGCGGTAATTAATAAAGGTCGCGATGAACAATTAGAACGATCGATTCAAGAACTTTTGGAAGAAGTAAAATAAATATGAAAAAAGACCTTTGAGGGTTAAAAGCTGAGGTCTTTTTTAATATTGTTTATAAATGATACCATCCTTCATTACAAAGGTCGTATTCCGCATGACTTTTATATCTTTCGATGGATTGCCTTCAACAGCAATGATATCAGCTAGAAAACCTTTTTGAATCTTCCCAAGGTTATCTAAATGAAATGTTTTAGCATTTACTGAGGTAGCTGATTTCAAAACTTCTATTGGCTTCATTCC
>CALHCJ010000120.1 GCA_937936275.1 uncultured Flavobacteriaceae bacterium | reverse complement strand
AGTTTTTATTGATCTGATATTAAACACACAGCCAAAATTTTATGGCGATCATGTTGAAATAAAGTAAATAACCTTTGGAAAAGCCCATGAGGCGTTAAGAACAAAAATAAATTTAGATTTCAACGACAGCATCGAAGCATTTTAAATCTCGATTATCAAGTAAAAAGAATTTTCATGAAAATAGTCTATTTTCGATAGAAGATTTAACCAACACATGTCAAAATTTAAAGTTCTTCTCAAAAATTTAGGCCCTGGACTATTGTTTGCTAGTATGGCTATCGGAACTTCTCACCTTGTACTTTCCACCAAAGCTGGTGCGCAATATGGCTGGTTGATGATCATACCCATTATTCTCGCCAACATTTTTAAATACCCTTTTTTTGAATTTGGGGTTCGCTATACCAATGTAACGAATAAAACACTCATCGAAGGTTATCTAAACAGGGGCAAAAGATGGTTGTGGTTCTATGCAGGTATTACCTTGATTACAACTTTTACCATATTAGCAGCCTTGTACACTGTTACTGCTGGACTCCTTATTAATCTGTTTCACATTTCGGATTTATCTATTAGCACGGTAGCTTTAGGTTTATTTGCTTTTATCAGTAGTTTATTAATTATTGGTCGATATAGACTTCTTGAAACTTCTTTGAAATTTGTGGTTACGATTCTTTTTGTCGCTCTGTTGGTCACCACCGTTTTAGTGGTTTACAAAGGTCAAATAGCGACGGTAGCAAATTTCAAACCACCACCAATTTTTAATGATGCAGGAATTTTATTCTTAATTAGCCTCATGGGATGGATGCCAACGACGGTTGAGGCATCGAGTTGGATTAGTCTTTGGAGTATTGAAAAATGGAAAACTCAAAAAGTTAAACCTACCTTACAGCAATCATTGCAAGAGTTTAATATCGGCTACTTCATGACCGCTATCTTAGCCGTATTTTTCTTAACTATCGGCTCAATGACACTCTATGGCACAGGTACAGAGTTAAGCGGCAATGGTGTTATTTTTGCTGATCAAGTAGTTTCATTGTTTACAACACACATTGGCTCTTGGGCATATATTTTTATTGCCGTATCAGCTTTTGCTACTATGTTTAGCACTTGTATGACTGCCCATGATGCGGTAACACGCGTCAGTATTGATATTATTGACCTTCTTTCTCCACAATTCAAAATTCAAGGTAAAAAAAGTTTTTTTGCAATTGGGGTACTGCTCTTAGCGGTAATTAATTTCTTCGTAATTGCTATTTTTTCTGCTAATATGGGCAAACTAGTAGCTCTCGCCACCTTCGTATCTTTTGTGGTAGCTCCGATTATAGGGTATATGAATCTCAAAAATGTCATGAGTGATGACGTATCTAAAGAAAATCAACCTAAAAAGTGGTTGCAATATCTGACCTATGCAGGTATCATTTTTCTAGCATTTTTCTCTATATATTATTTCTATATCGAGTTACTCAAAGCTTAATGAAGTGACACGACGATACCATAAAGCAGTTAAATGAGGATTATTATTAAACTAAATCGTCAAGCAAACCCCGTTCTATTTCAGCTCCTTGTAATTTTGAACGATAAACAATGTTCTTAAATTCTGTTTGTGTAAAAAGTCAAGACAATAAACGCCGTTCGTGCAATTGTTCATAATTCGATCTTCCCCGTATCCCATGGCCGAAGTAATGTTTAGTGCTGCCACTCCTTTGCTTATCAAATACTTCTTTATTGCATCGGCTCTTTTCTGAGAAATTCTTTTATTTGTCGTACTACTTCCTCGACTATCAGTATGGGTTTCAATTTGCAATTGTAACTGCGGAAACTTTTGGATAATCGCCGCAACCTTATCTAATTCTACTGCAACGGCTTCAGTTACCTCGCTTCTTCCTCTTGCAAAGAAAAAATCATTGACATCGAGCACTGTTTTTTCCTCACGTTCAGATACCACATCGTCAATCGACACCATTTCAAACAGAAGAGAATTATTTTGCAACGCTACTAGTTCTTCGCCTGCGTAAGACTTATAAAAAGAAGAGTGTCGGTCTTTTGTAATTTGAAGCACTAAATTATCTTGAGCGGGTATTTCAATAAGAAATTTACCGTCCTCTTTAGTAAAGAGCTCTCTAATCACGGCCCCCGAAGCATCCGTCAACCTAACCTTAGCAGCCATTATACCCTGTTGATATTTTGGTTCAACCACTTCTCCTCGTATAGATACCGTTTTAGGGCCTAACGATTTACGTGTACTAAATCCATAGATATCATCATTACCTTTTCCTCCTTGACGGTTTGACGCAAAATAACCTGAAAAACCAAGCTGCTCATCACCTCGCATTATAAAGCCAAACTCATCTTTTTCTGAATTGATTCCCGCTCCTAAGTTGATAGGAATACTGAAGGTTTTATCGCTTCGAATATTTGATTTATAAATATCCATTCCCCCTATTCCATAAAATATATCTGAAGAGAAATAAAGACTATTATCAACAATATATGGTGAAATTTCATTCCCAGGAGAATTCACACGCGGACCTAAGTTGATAGGCTGAGACATGATTTGTCCATTATTGGTTGATACATAATATAAATCAGTACCACCATACCCATCATCAAAATTAGCGGCAAAATATAAGCGTTGGTTTTTTTCATCAAAAAATGGGTAGTAAAATGACGTACTTAAATCTTTTAAAAGAAACGTAAAGAACCCGCTATCGTAAACAATACCTATCGCTAGGGCATTTCTACCTTTTTCATCAAACGAAAGTTGCCCATTCTCACTGTTCGATAAAATGTAATAAATCTTTTTGGATTCGTTTGAATAGTATGGTGTAGATTTATGATATTTTGACTCTGGCATTTTGTCAAAAACATTAGGGTTTAGCACGTTTCCATCTCGGGCTATTCGACCTACATAAATGTCTAGATAAGACTCCCCTGAAGGTCCGTAAACATCTTTTTTCTTCTGAGGTCTTCCACTACTAAACAACAATCGATCTTTATAAAATGCTGGAGAGAAATCAGATTGAGGGCTATTACTGCTTAAGTTAAAAACCTGAAAATCTTCGCTAACTGTTGTCCTTGAATCTAAAATGCTAAAATTAAATTCTGCGTTTTCCATCAATTCTGTGGATAACTCATAGCTTTTAGTCTTAAGAAATGCACGTACACGCTCCATCTCAGAGGTTTTAGAAAGACTTTGTAGCATTTTGTTGAACTGATGATTCGTCATTATGCTATCCTTCTTATTGATGTCTACATAGATCTCTGAAGCATTTTTGAAATCACCAGTATTATAGTAAGCATCCGCTAAATTCAAAAATTGATAGTTTGAAATTTCTTTACGATTGTCTAAGTCCTTTTTATACTCTGCTATAGCTTCTTTGTAAGCATAGCTATAAAAATACTTATCTGCCTTAGAATTTATCTCTTGTGCATACGTGACCATACTGAAGGTCAAGATGAGCAGGAAAAGAATAGATGTCTTTGTTTGCATAGCTATACTACCTTTAAAAAAATCGAGGAGAATCGATTTGTTTGGGTTTTCCCTTTAACTTTTTATTGTTTGAGCCCCTTTCTCGAGAACTACCTTCTCTACCAAGGTAGAATTTCAAAATAAGTTCATGAGAACCACTATTAAACTGGCCTAGACCATTGGTGTTGTAGTCATAGGAATACCCAACATAAGTTCCATTTCCAATTTGGTACCCCGCCAAAGCACTTATAGCGTTGCTCAATCTATAAGAAGCCCCAAGTGTAAATCGATCATTAATCAAGAAATTGGTTGAAATATTCGTATTTACTGGTGCTCCTGAAATATAATTAATTAAAAATGCTGGCTTAAATTGTATGTTTTCGCTCAAGTCAAAAACGTAACCACCAATAAAGTTAAACTGCGTTTTACCTTCAATAACTGAAGCCACATCATCATCGTAAACTCCATCGGTCAAGAAATTGGGAATGGAAGCTCCTAAATACCAAGTGTCACCTCCGTAAAGAAAAAGACCTGCTCCAACATTTAAATAGAAATTTTTAATATTAGCCCCTTCAAATCGCTCTCCAGGATTTTCAAAAGTTCCTTTAGAGAAGTCAACATTTAAAAAAGAGCCTCCGACATCCATACCGAAAGAAAGCTTTGTGTTTTCAGAAACATTAAATTGATATGAATATGCAACATCAATATACGTCTGAGAGGTAGGACCTATTTGATCGTTAATCACATTGAAACCTACACCCATTTTTTCATTTGCAAACGGAATATTGGCCCCCAAGCGTATGTTTCTAGGAGCGCCCGGCAAACTAATCCATTGTGCTCTGTATAATCCGATTATTTCGGGATTTTCAGTAGAACCCACGTAACCGGGGTTAAAGCTACCAATGTTATACATGTATTGCGTGTACAGGGGTTCATTTTGAGCATTACCCGAAGCCAAAAAACCGCAGGTCAAACCAATGAACAAGATATATTTATAAAGAAATTTACTTTTTTTAAAAATCATTCTTGTGCTATCTTATGAGCTGTATCCAGCCTTTTTGAATTGATGAACCTTCACCTTCAACCTGAACGTCCAGAGTGTAAAAATAGGTGCCGTCTGGTGAATTTTTTCCTTTCCATGATCCATCCCAAATCTCTTCGGTATTCTGACCAGTAGTTTCAAAAACCAAATTACCATATCGGTTAAAAATTTGGATATTATAGAGAACCTCAACTTTCACTTGGCTACCATCCGCATTGGTTCGCAGCGTGTTTATTTTTAAATTATCGTTTAGACCATCGTTATTTGGAGAAAACTGATTGTAGATAATACCTACTTCAACTTCATTTCTTGTTGTAATGACCACCGTTGCCGTTGACTTGCTATCTTCGTCTTCTTCCTTGTCTAAGCTTTCCCGTGGTGTTGAACGATCGATAGCCGCTGTGTTAAATACTGTTCCCATACTGCGGAAGACTACGCGATATGCTAATTCTATTTCTTGTTCTCTCTCCAAGGTAACTCCGTCAATTAACCAAACACCTGTTTCGGGGT
>CALHCJ010000119.1 GCA_937936275.1 uncultured Flavobacteriaceae bacterium | reverse complement strand
CCTATTTTAGCATAAAAAATGATGTGTAGTAATACATCACCCAGCTCCTTTTTAACCTCCTCTAAGTCATCTTCAAGAATAGCATCACCAAGTTCGTAGGTCTCCTCTATGGTTAAGTGTCGTAATGTTTGCATGGTTTGCTTTTTGTCCCACGGACATTGCTCACGAAGCTCGTCCATGATGGTCAATAAGCGATCAAAAGCTTCAAGCTGTTCTTTTCTGGTGTTCATCATTTTGAATTTGGGCAAAAGTACGAATCTTGCTTTTTCGAAACTGTCTGATTATTTAGTATTTTAGAAGCTACTAATCAACACCTTTGAAAAAAAATCAACTCATTTTTATTATCATTATTTGCATTTTCACCATATCACGTCTTATGGCTCAAAATGAAGAAGTTTCTAGTACCCTTCAGATTCTTAACGTTCATTCTTTAAAACAGGACACGGTATATCATACTACCAGTCATATTGAAGCTCCGAATTGGACCCCAGATGGAAATACATTAATTTATAACAGCAACGGTCTACTCTACAAAATTTCTGTGCAAGGGGGTTTGCCAGAATTAATTCCGACAGGTTTTGCGAAGCGCATAAATAACGACCATGGCATTTCACCAGATGGCACTCAAATGGTCATTAGCGATCAAACAAAAACAGGAAAATCACTTATATATAGTATACCAATTGAGGGTGGCGAACCAAGGCAAATTACAAGTCTTGGCCCATCCTATTGGCATGGGTGGTCGCCTGACGGTAAAAGATTGGCGTACTGTGCCGAACGCAATGGCAACTATGATATTTATACCATTCCTGTTGAAGGTGGCACAGAAACCCGATTGACAAATACAAAAGGTTTAGATGACGGCCCCGATTACTCACCTGATGGAAAATATATCTATTTCAATTCAGAGCGCACAGGTACCATGCAAATCTGGCGAATGAAAACAGACGGTAGCGAACAAGAACAATTGACCACCGATGAAGGCAACGATTGGTTTCCACATCCTTCGCCTGATGGTCAATGGCTCGTCTATATTAGCTTTAAAAAAGAAGTGCCTGCTGGCTTGCACCCTGCCAATAAAGAAGTATCATTACAATTGATGCATCTAGAAACCAAAAAAATCAAAACGCTGACCCATTTATTTGGCGGTCAAGGAACTATGAATGTACCCTCATGGTCACCAGATAGTCAATATGTAGCTTTTGTTAGCTATCGCTTAAACTAACATTTTCGCTGTTGCGGAACTAAATGAAATAACTATGAATACCCGAAGAGAATTTTTGATAAAATCAGGACTATTAACTGCAGGAAGCATTCTTTTACCCTCGTATGCTTTGGCATCTCAAAAAGATATAGCCTATGGAGTACAGTTATATTCATTTCGCGATGCCATGTTAAAAGATGCAAAGGGCACCTTAGAACAGATCGCAGCCATTGGAATTAAGAAAATAGAATCTGCTAGAAGTAACAAAGGACACTATTACGGCCTTAGCCCTGCTGAAATGAAAGATACTTGTAATGCCTTAGGTATGAAACTTACTAGTGGTCATGTAGCGTTAGATGATAAATTTGATAAAACCATGGAGGAAGCCGTCGCCGCCGAACAAGAATACTTAATCTGTTCTTCACTGCCAAGTAAGGGACAAACAGTAGACAATTATAAAAAAGTCGCAGAGGCCTTCAATAAAGCTGGAGAACGTTGTAAAAAACTAGGTTTAAAATTTGGATACCACAATCATGAGTACGAATTTGAATCCGAAAACGGTGAAATTTTATATGATGTTTTAATGGATAATACCCAAGCCGATTTGGTACATATGGAATTAGATTTGGGATGGGTAATAGTTGGGGGAAAAGACCCCTTAGATTATTTTAAGAAATACCCGGGGCGTTTTCCGCTTTGGCATTTGAAAGATATGAATATGACCAAAAAAGAAAGTACCGAATTCGGAAAAGGTGGGCTTGATATTCCAACCATGATGGCCCATACAAAGGCATCTGGGGTAGCGCATATTTTTATCGAACAAGAAGAATATGCCAGCACACCAATTGCAAGTATGATTCACAATATGACATTTTTGAAGAAGCTTTAATGATGTACATCATAGAAAGCATACGCCCCATATTTTTCTACAGTATTCGACTAAAATCTAAAACTTACACATACTTTTGAGTTTTCAAAAAGCGAAAAATTATGGAGTACGATAAAATGCTAGATTACGTTACTGAGGTGCTAGAGAATATGCCTTCCGATTGGCTAAGGTTAACCACACATCGTCTTGACATTTATGACGAAGAATTGGCTAAAACCCAGTTTTTAGATGCATTTGAAATCTTATTTCAAAATCGTAATTCAGACCAATCGGCGTTGATTGATTTACCAACCGCATACGATTATATTCGATTGGGGCATCCGTTGTCTTGCATATTAGAATGGACCCTTGCCAAATCATACCATCTAAATTCGAAAAATGTAATTAGCTTTTCATCTACCACAATTCCTATTTTGGCTATTCTTCGCAAGAACTTACTGGCAAACAAGAACACCTTGATAGTGTACGAAGACGAATTACCCGATGCTTTTGATGTGGAGGTGTTACGCAATATTTACAGGTATAACTTTGAGTTAAAGCAGGTTGGCAATTTGGCCGATATTTCTAGTTTTGATGGCAGTACCGTACTGATAGCTAAGCAGAAGGTAGTACCTCGTATTGAACTCAACCCAAATATTGATTTTTATGTCAAGCTTCATACTGGCTTGGGAGGCATTGTGGTAGTAAACGGAGAGCATAATGCACATTATGTTTCCGAAATTCAGCACGTGAGAAGGAGAGAAACCATTGCTATGACACCAGCTGATTGCTACACTGCCTTGCTTTCTATAATCAATGGGGCTTCCGTCAAAACACAAGAAAATCATAGTATAGCCAACAAGGCCCGAGTTTTAGAATCCATAAAACAAATCACGAATGCCAGTACGACAGCATTAGTTGCATCTAGTGGGTTATCGATGCAGTATGCTATTATGATGGGATTAATTCATAATGCCGAAGAACAACACAAAGGAAAACCTATCAAGTTTATTGTTCCTCCAAATTGCTATGGGGGAACCAACGATCAAGCGAGGCGGGTTGCGGCCTGTATCGACCATGTTGAAGTCGTAGATTTACCGGTTGATGCTGGTAACGATATGGCTCAAAGTGTTGAAAATGTGCTCACTAAAATTGCACATGAAGATGCTGTGCCTTATATCATTGCAGAAATTCCCACCAATCCAAGAGTTGAAGTTCCTGATCTTGAACAACTAAAAAACGCTTTGAGTAAAAGGCGTAAAACACCAAATGGGACACCTGCCATTGATCCTGTTTTTATTCTAGACCAAACATTTTGTCCGAATGTGCACTTTTTGGGAGAGAACGATATTCTTTCTTCAGTCAGAACAATCTCTTATGTGAGCGGATCAAAATTTCCTAGCGGAGGACAATGCACTGCTGGCTATTGTGTTGGAAATAAAAAAACCGAAGCTTTGCTAGACAAAATTGCATTACATCTGAGACTCTGTGATAATGAAGCTACACAGCTTCAACTTGAAATATTAGCAAAACAATTACCGTCAATGAATCAAAGAATTCACGATGCCTATCAAAATACACGTGAATTTGTACATTTTATTCAGGATACTCTGCCAACAGCAAAGATCAATTTCGTTACGCCAGAATTAGCAAAACAAGGATTTACACCCTCTGTATTTTCATTAGATTTACCTACAAAAGGTAATACAGATAAAGAGAAAGAATCATATAAGAGGGCCTTGAACCATAAACTCATCAACTTAATGATTACCGAAATACCCGATGAGAGTAAGCATTGTGTAAGTTATGGGCAATTGAAAGGCTGTTATTGGACTATTCCTGCTACATCGACTCAAGGCACCACTAAAGAAGCAGACAAAGACTATATTGCTCGCGTAGCACTTTCAGCCGACATGAATCTTGAACTACATAAAAAGGTATTTTCCAATTTTGCAGAAAGCATTTGATTGAAATAGCATTTCAGATTAAAATGCCGTATTTTATTTAGATCAAAATACTCTTGAAAAGTGACTTCTAACTTCTAGAAAATCTGAGCACTAAAACTAGTAAACTTCTATTTAATTCCATAAAAAAGACCTTCGTAAACGAAGGTCTTTTATCTATTCAATACTACTAGAACTGTGATTAGTCTAGCTTAATTCATCTGCTACTAAATAGTAAAATGCAGGTCTATTTTTCATACGAATTGCAGACATTTTATCAGCAACCTTGGTCACAGCTGCCATTGCTTTATCTTTATCTTCTACGCCTAACTTTTTAGCTACAAAGTTTCTACAAACGGTTTCCAATTCTGATTGATCTTGACCTGAAACTAAGGTAGCATCTTTATTATCTACCATTGATTTTAGACTATTTACATAACCATCTAATCTGTCGTGATTGATATTTGTAACACCACATTCTCCTAATTGTTTTACTGCTGTTGCTTTTAAAGCTGCTAATTTGTCGTCTCTGTCACTCATGAGAAAATTCTTTTTAAGGTTTAAGTAATTTGTTGTTCTTTTTATAGGTCTTCTAAGGTAAAAAAAACTTTATCAAAATAAAGCGATAAATCCCCAAAAAATAAATTATTCATACGGATAGCAAGCGTAAAATGCAGCAATGGCAAGAAATCGCTACAAATCGAATGAATATGACATACCCGACCACGCACTACTTTTCTTACTGATTTTTTATATCTTCAACCCGCCTAAAAACTCATCTTAATGGAAGTGTACTTGTTTGAATTTATAGGAACCGCGTTACTAATTCTTTTAGGCAATGGCATTGTTGCCAATGTAACTTTAAAAAATACCTTTGGTGCTGATGCCGGTTGGGTAGGTATAACTTTGGGCTGGGGCATGGCGGTGTTCGTCGGTGTTTTTGTCGCTGCCGATATTAGCGGAGCCCACTTGAACCCTGCGGTAACCATAGCTCTGGCCATTGCGGGCAACTTTGGTTGGGATCTGGTTGCAGGGTATATACTAGCTCAATTTTTAGGAGCGATGACGGGCACTACATTGGTATGGTTGAGTTATAAGAAACAATATGACAGTACTGAAGATCAAGCTGGTATTCTAAGTAGTTTCACCAATACACCTGCGATACGAAGTCCGTTTTGGAATTTTGTTACAGAATTCATTGCAACCTTTGCTTTCGTATTGGCCATCTTTTATATTGCTGGTGGTACCGATACGACCGGTCCTATTTCTTTAGGCTCTTTGGATGCGCTACCCGTTGCGCTCTTGGTATTAGCTATTGGTATCAGTTTAGGGGGACCTACAGGTTACGCCATCAACCCAGCGCGTGATCTAGGACCTCGAATTATGCACGCCATTTTACCCATACCTAACAAAGGAGAAAGTGCCTGGTGGTACGCATGGATTCCGGTTTTCGGACCGATAGCAGGAGGAGCTCTCGCGGCACTAGTTTATCTTTGGATTGGAATTTAAAATTTTAATACACCTATCGATGAAAAAATATATCTTTTTATTCCTATGCATTTGTATGGCAAATCATGCCATAGCACAAGAAGTTATTCAAGTTCCACATGAAAAAGCAGAAGGAACAACTTGGGAAGGAGGCGAAAAACAATATTTCTCTAGCATTTGGCAAACAGATGTTGTTACCAACGTTTCGACACCAACCATGCAAGTTTTTCGACCTGAGCACCCAAATGGCACTTCGGTTATTGTCGCCCCTGGTGGTGGCTTGTATGCCTTAAGTATTGCCAGTGAAGGAACAGAAGTTGCCGAATGGTTGAATAAAAAAGGAATAACGGCCTTTGTTCTCAAATATCGCTTGGTACCAACAGGAGAAGATGGTGTACAAGAAATTTCGAGCGAGGGTGCTACCAATCCTGCGCGTATCGGAGAACGAGTAGCCCCCGTTTTACCCTATTCGTATGCAGATGGTTTATCCGCCATTCAATATGTACGTGAGCATGCTGACGATTTCAAAATCAATCCAGAGAAAATTGGCTTTATGGGTTTCTCTGCAGGAGGAGCGGTAACTATGGGCGTTGCCTATAATTATAACGAAACCAATAGACCTGATTTCTTAGTTCCTGTATATCCTTGGACCTTGGTGATGCCTATTCAAGAAGTACCTGAAGATGCGCCTCCTATGTTGGTTATTTGCGCTTCAGACGACCCGTTAGATTTAGCGCCAGGTAGCATTGAATTGTATTCCTCATGGCTTGAAGCAAACAAATCTGCGGCGCTACAGATGTATGCCAAAGGCGGACATGGCTTCGGAATGCGAAAGCAAGGGTTGCCTTCTGATTCGTGGATTGAGCGTTTCTACGAATGGTCTTTAGCCCAAGGAATCACTGAAGCTTTAAAACCACAATAAGTATGAAATATCTTTTCTTATTTTTTTTATGCTTCGGATTTTTTACGCTGGCCCAAGAAACCAATCCGTTCAGTAAAGAGGTTGAAGACATTCAAAAGAAATATGACACGATTTGGGATGCTTCAAAACCCACCATCGTATTTACCGGAAGTTCAAGCGTTCGTATTTGGCATGATATACAAGAAAGTTTCCCTGAACATCAAATCGTAAATTCGGGTTTCGGTGGTTCTCAGGCATCAGACCTTTTACTTTTTTCAAAGGAGCTAATTCTAAACTACAGTCCTAAAAAGGTTTTTATTTACGAGGGTGATAACGATATTTCCGCAGGAAAAGATTCCAAAGAAATTCTGCAAGATATCGCAGCCATAATCAGCAAAATTAGAGCGCAAAACCCTAGTACTAAAGTGGTTTTAATATCTGCTAAACCCAGTATAGCCCGCTGGAACTTAAAAAGAAACTACAAACGATTGAACCGAAAATTCAAAAGACTCAGTAAAAAAGATGCCGACCTACTTTATATTGATGTTTGGAAACCGATGTTAGCGGGTCGTAAATTAAAGAAAGATCTTTTTATTGAAGACGGCTTGCATATGAATGCCAAAGGCTACGCTATTTGGTATGAAAGCATCAAGCCCTTTGTAAATTAAATTGCCGCAACGCAAAAAATCATAAACTGTAATTGACCATACGATGACAAAAAGTAGTCTAATAAAGAGTTTTCTAATTCTATTCACCATCATTACATTTTCTGCCTGCACAGCAGAAAAGAAAAAACGAGTGCTCAATTTTGCTAAAACAGATTTAGCGGCTGAACATTTAATTCCAAAGCCACTAAAAATCATTCCTACGCATGGTGGGTTTGCCT
Organism: uncultured Flavobacteriaceae bacterium; assembly: GCA_937936275.1. GTDB lineage: Bacteria > Bacteroidota > Bacteroidia > Flavobacteriales > Flavobacteriaceae > Maribacter_C. The sequence continues at coordinate 3,786 of CALHCJ010000119.1, read as the reverse complement.
TAGATGAATTTACCGCGATTTATACTTCTGAAAATGCTGCAGGTTTTGAAGAGGTTGGAAAATTTTTAGCTCAAAAAATCAAGGCAAAAACAGATTTAGATGTACAGGTAAATGTTGATGAGATTCCGAATTTAGAGACGGTCATTTACATCAATCAGGCTGATAGTACTGATTTAAAAGGTCCGGAAGCGTATCAACTCTATATCACTCAAGATTCAGTGATTCTCAATTCAAATACAGCCGCTGGGGCGTTTAGAGGCATTCAAACCATTCGTCAACTTATTCCTGTAACCAGTAACAATACATTGGCAGCGAATAAAATATGGACCATCCCCACAGGAAAAATTATAGACAATCCACAATTTGAATACCGTGGTGCGATGCTTGATGTGGCACGGCACTTTTTTAGCGTTGAAGATGTAAAGAAATTTCTTGACCTTTTGGCCTATTACAAATACAACACGCTGCACCTGCATCTTACTGACGACCAAGGGTGGCGTATTGAAATTAAATCATGGCCTTTGTTAACAGAAGTAGGAGGAAGTACTGAAGTTGGTGGTGAAGCTGGTGGCTTTTACACCCAAGAAGAATATAAAGACATCATTGCCTATGCTGCAGAGCGACACATTGTAATTGTACCTGAAGTAGATATGCCAGGGCATACGAATGCAGCCTCAGTCTCCTACCCTATTTTAAATGGTAACGGTAAAACACCGCGGCTTTATGAAGGTACTCAAGTGGGTAAGAGTACTTTCGCCACTCGAAAAGATACCGTTTATGCTTTTATAGATGATGTGGTTCGGGAAATTGCGGCAATTACACCAGGTCCTTATTTTCATATTGGTGGTGACGAAAGCCATGTGACCCAAAAAAATGATTACATCTATTTTGTAGAGCGCGTTGAGAAGATTGTTCAGAAATATGACAAGCGTATGATTGGTTGGGATGAAATTGGGCAAGCTGATATTGATTCTTCTTCTATTTCTCATTTTTGGTCAAGCAAGAAGAATGCTTTAGATGCGGTTGATAAAGGCATGAAAGTAATTATGTCACCTGCTAAAAAGGCTTATCTCGATATGCAATACGATACGCTTTCAAAACACGGTCTGCACTGGGCGGCATATATTCCAACAGACACGGCGTACAATTGGTCGCCAGAAACTTATGAAGGTATACCGATTAAAAACATTCTTGGGGTGGAAGCTCCACTTTGGTCAGAGACGATTAGCAATATTGAAGAACTGGAGTATTTGGCGTTCCCCAGAGCGATTGGATATTCAGAACTCAGTTGGAGTACACAAGAAAACCGAGATTGGGAAAACTTTAAAGTACGCTTGGCGAATCAAGCCCCTTTCTTAGATCGTATGAATGTCAAATATTATCCTTCACCGTTAATTGATTGGAAAAAGAGTAAGTACTCGTATAAGGAAATCGAGAAAGACTAGTTCTCTCCACGCTCGAAAACATAAATACTGCCAAAATGGGTTTCAAAATAGTTGATAAATTCTTAGTTTTAACAGGAATAAAACTACACCCATACCCATCAAAAAAATAAAACTTCAACGGCTATTACATCGAAAAGAAGCGCATATCGCAATTGTTTTTGATTACGACGAGAACGTGCGCCATTACCTGAAACAGTTGAACTTTATTCAATGGAGTACAACCCATAACGTTTTTTATGCTCCATTAAATACGCATAACAAGCAATTGATTTATAGACATTTACGCAAAAAAGGTTGGTATGTGGATTATGAAGACCTAAAGAAAATGGGTGGTTTGAAGAAACCTCCCTTGAAACACTTTAGTCTACCACAACTGCCACCGGCGTCTATCTATAAAAAAGATATTGCTGCCTATAAAAAATGGTTACAGCAAAAACGTTTGAGTGAAAATACTGTAAAAACTTATGTTGAGGTCACCTCGTTTTACTTGCGCTATTGCATTTTCAAAAATTTTGAAAAGCATACACCTCGCGGTATAGAGCAGTTTAGCTATGACTTCATTATTCGTAATAATCGCTCAATAAGTTATCAAAACCAATGTATCAATGGTATAAAAAAATACTTCATGTTCAAAGGGTTAAAGATCGATGAAATGAACATTCAACGGCCAAAAAAGCCAAAAAAATTACCTCAAATATTGACGCTTGAAGAAGTCAATTCATTATTGGAAGCAACAATTAATCTTAAGCATAAAACCTTGTTGACCATGGTATATTCGGCCGGCCTGCGTATAGGGGAAGCACTTAACCTTGAAGTATCGCATATAGATAGCAAGCGCATGCTCATTTTCGTGCAATGTGCAAAAGGCAAAAAAGATCGTTACGCCCTTTTATCTCATAAGTGCCTAGCGCTATTACGAACCTATTATAAGGCTTACCGACCAAAACGTTATATTTTTGAAGGCCAATCAAGTGAAAAATATACCAGTACAAGTGCGCGGGCTGTTTTCAAACAAAGTATTATTAAATCGGGGATTTTAAAGAAGGGATTAACGTTACATAGTTTACGACATAGTTTTGCGACCCACTTATTGGAAAATGGAACAGATATTCGTTATATTCAAGAAATATTAGGTCATAATAGCCCGAAGACCACTATGATTTATACCCATGTATCAGAACGTAATCTTCAAAACATCAAAAACCCTTTTGACACTATTTAGTTGGCATGAAGAGCGTATTTCAGAAGTATAGGGCTAACGCTACTAAAAAGAGGCTAAACATACGCTTAGCCACCCCAGATGAGGATATAAAAAAAGAAAACCTGCGTATATAAACTAGTTAGCATTAATGGTAAAAAATATCTTAACTCAAGAAATTTTAAATGAAAGTTATTACTTTTTTAGTTCTATTGGTTATTGTTTTAAATTCTTCAAGTTGCACTTCAACTAAGGGAGGTTTTTCGAATTCTTTTAACAAATACCAATCTTATATTACCAAAAACAACCTTAACAAAAGAGTACTTTTAGAACATAATTATAAATATGCATCAATTTATTTCGAAGAGAACGATGATTGCATGACCAATATTTATTATCCAGACATGATTAAAATAAGTGGTGGAAAAAATATGTCTTACAAATTGGTTGATAACCGCATGCTTGATTCGATAGTTATTGATACTCTTATTTTCAACAAGAATGGTAATAGGAGCTTTCTCAAAAACAGAAATCTAACCTTCTTCAAAATAAAAAAAATAGATACTTCTTTTACAAATAGGGTTTTCCCTTGTTCAAAAGAAGTTATCATTACTCCCCAAAAAGCTAGCTCAGCAAAAAAAAATAACTAGTGATACCATTAGTATGGGAATAATAGTAATGTAAAACCGAATGGATTTTTTAGCTATTTTATGAAAATGGACTTTTTAGCTTGATTGCTGAAATAAAAAAAGTAGTACGAACCGGAAAGTAATACAACGTGCTTACTCGTAGAGAACCACTAATGCTAACAATGCCTATAATTAATGCGGGCTTAGGTTTTAAGGTAAAGGTCTGCGTATATTTATGATGTCGCTAAATTGAATATCACCCGATAGGGAAATATTCAATTAAAACTTTGGGCAAAAGAAATGTTTAGAACAATAATGCTTTTTTTATTTGTTATTAATTCAGATTAAACTTGAATATCTCTCCTTATGAAACGTCTAAAGCTCTTATCGCTATTGACCTTATGCTTTTTATACAATAATTGCTCTAAAAGCGATACTCCTATTACAATAACAGACCAAGAGATTGATGTGGACGTAGAAGCTATGGAGCCTGAGATTCCCCCAGAGCCTATTG
>CALHCJ010000118.1 GCA_937936275.1 uncultured Flavobacteriaceae bacterium | reverse complement strand
AGTCGGGATGACAGGATTTGAACCTGCGACCACTCGACCCCCAGCCGAGTGCGCTACCGGACTGCGCTACATCCCGTAAAAACAGATGCAAAAATAAACAGTTCAATAGTCATATAATAACTTTTCCAATAAAAATATGATGAGACCTTAAAAGAGAAAGTGACTATCAATCGAAAAGTAGCTCTTGAAATCTCTTCAATTCGTTTTGGAGTATCAAATTATAATCGCCGCCCATATATTTTTCAAAATTCTTAAGTGAAAGACCTTTGTACCACACCATAGTCAAAATCTTTGCTCCTTTATCACTCGGAATTACCGATCGCTTAACATAGAAAACGCCTGAAGATAATTTATGCCGAACCGTATAACTTTCGCCTTGCTTAAAATCTATTACTCTAAAATTAACCACTTTAGAATTAGACGTTACCAAGGTACCTTGAGCATCAGCTACCAAATCACCCACTAAACGGGCATCAATAATATGACTATCCCATTTTTTCCATTGAGCCACATCTGACAATAAACGCCACGCATCTTCTACGGAGTGATTTACTTTAATTTCACTGGTAAAAGCTTTATCTGACTTTGTGCCCTGTGCAGTTAGAGCACATGTAAGTAAAAATAATACTGAAAAAAATAGTGGTTTCATACCGATAATTTTGTTTTAAAGTTTGTAAAGATGCAATAGCTTTCGCTTATCGAAAGTTCAGGAATTAACAAATCTTCTACTGTGTCAAATGACACACTAACAAAATTTTAAGAAATGAAAAAAATTACGCGAAAATATTCTTTTTGCGAATACGATGTAATGTTTCTCTAGAAGTACCTAGATACGAAGCAATATCGGCGACAGATGCACTTTGAATAATTAATGGACTATTTTTCACCAAGTCTAAATACCGCTGTTCAATAGTTTTTGTAGATACAGTTTTCAGTTGATCAAGCATCTTAATCAATGTTTTTTCAATAATATCTTTGGCAAAATTACTCCACTTTACATCGGTTTTAATTAAAGCATCATATTTATCTTTTGTAAGCTTGAAAAGCGTACTATCGGTTAGAGTAACGCAGGAATCTTCAGATTTCTTTCCATCTGAAAAACTTTCTAAGTCCGTACAAAAACAAGGCCCATTATGTAAATCGAGCGTCGTCTTCTCTCCGTTTTCGTTGTAATTAAAGTGATGCAGTACGCCTTCAGCAATAAAATAAACAGCGTCAACCACCATACCCTCATGGAAGAGAATCGTTCCTTTAGGAGCAGAAATCATTTCAAAATGATTCACTATAAAATGCAAATCGTCTGGCGAAAGCTGATGAGATTCTTTGAAGAAAAGTTGCAAGGCATTCATAAATATACTTTAGATTAAAAGTAGAAAAAAAGCGCAACACCACCAGTAAGTTTTAGTGTAAATCAAAAAATTTAAGGATGCTCATTCTAAACTATCCATCCATTCTAACATCCGTTTTGTCCAACTCGATAGTTGTGGGTGCTGAAGAGCTAACCCAAAACCATGACCTCCTTCATCATAAAGATAAAGTAGCGACTTACTGTTTGTGGTTGTTGAGAGTATTGCATGAAAATATTCACTATTTTCTCTTGGCACTACTTCATCGTCAATAGCATGCACAAGAAAAGTGGCTGGAGTATCATTGTTAACCTGAAGCTGACTTGAGTATTTATTTACCATTTCTTTTGAAGGGTCTTTACCTAGTAAATTCCTCTTTGAGCCTTGATGGGTATGATTACCCATGGTAATCACAGGGTATATTAAAGCCATATAATCAGGTCTTGCACTTAAATTATCGGCACTATCTATAGGTTCATATAATTTTCTTTTAAACTGAGTACCAAGCGTAGATGCCAAATGACCACCCGCCGAAAATCCAATAATTCCAATTTGATTTGCATCTATATTCCATTCTTGTGCCCTACTGCGTACCAAACGCATGGCACGCTGTGCATCAATTAAAGGCACTTTCTCCTTTTCAGTTTGTGTTTTATCTGATGGCAAGCGATATTTTACTACAATACCTGCTATTCCATGGGAATTTAAGTACTTCGCAACATCCGTTCCCTCCCAGTCATATGCCAAAATACCATAACCGCCTCCTGGGAAAATTAACATTGCTTTACCCGTGGCAATCGCATCATTAGCTAAAAAAACTTCTAGTGTTGGTTCTTGTACATTCTTGATTCGTAGGATATCGGTTTGCTCATGAGCTTCTTGAATATTGGTTTCAATATGATTTGGAATCTGACCATGAGGCCATAGGGGAATAATTTGTTCTTTTGAAGTACAACTCAAAATGGTAAGGATCAACGGCATAAGCCAAAACAAGCTGCATTTAATGATCTTCATCACATTTCCACTTAAAATTAGCAATCGGGTCTTTTGAAGCACCTTGCAAATTATAATGCCACCATTCTGTTCTGGTAGACCAAAATCCGTGAGCTTTCATAGTTTCTTTCAGCAGCTTTCTATTATCTAAAATAATTTTAGGTAAATCAAAATTATCGAGGTATGCTCGCTTTCCGAAAAAATCAAAATCGGTTCCCATATCAAGCTCTTCACCTTCCAAAGTAACCAGCGTAATATCTACGGCGCCACCCTTATTGTGAATAGAACCTTTTACAGGATTTGCTACATATTGCGGATTTGGAACAATTTTCCACATTTTGTATTGCACGGAGTTGGGTCGGTAGCAATCAAAAAATTTAATTTTAACACCTTTCTCTTTAAATGCTTCATTTGCGGCCAACAGCGCCTTAACGGTTTTCACTCTGGTGTAACACTCTGCACAATCATATACTTTAGCTTTCAGAAAATTATTCTCAGTTGCATAACGCATGTCATAGGCAAAGCCATCACTAAAATCAGCTAGTCGAACGAAAGTAGAATCAGCTAAACCAACAAGAGACTTAAACACTTTATCTGGCAACTGTTTTTCATTTGAAATGCTAGTTGATTTAACAGATTCCTTACTCAATTCATTTTTCTCTTTATTAGACACAATCTCTTTACAAGAGAAAAATAAGATGCCTAATGAGAGTAACATCGCAATGTATTTCATAAACATGTTTTGCTTCGCTAGATATTTCTAAAAATAAAAGTAAGATAATTTGATCGTACCCATGTAAAAATGCTAACCTCATATTCATTTGGGTTTGTATAATAATTTTAAGACATTTAAAAAGTACCTTTTCCATTTAAATGATAACTGCCTCATGCACCGCATTTTAAAATTCACTTCCTTTTGTTTTGCTCTACTGCTATTGTCTTGCAATGAAGAATCTAAAACTTTGCATACAGTACGAGATAAAAATCAAGAAAAACCAAATATTGTTTTGATCATGACGGATGATCAAGGGTGGGGAGATTTAAGCATAAATGGGAATACCAACCTTAGTACTCCCAATATTGATTCCTTGGCACTTAACGGAGCATCTTTTGAGAATTTTTACGTACAACCCGTATGCTCGCCTACACGCGCAGAGTTTTTAACGGGTCGACACTATACAAGACTAGGCGTATATGCTACTTCAGCAGGCGGTGAACGTTTGAATTTAGAGGAAACTACCATAGCTGAAATATTAAAAAAAGAAGGATATCGTACCGCTGCGTATGGAAAATGGCATAATGGAATGCAACCACCGTACCATCCCAATGCTAGAGGTTTTGACGATTTCTATGGATTTACGTCGGGTCATTGGGGAAATTATTTTAGTCCAATGTTAGAACATAACGGCAGAATAGTAAAAGGAAAGGGATTCTTAACCGATGACCTTACAGATAAGGGATTGAATTTCATTACTAAACATAATAATGAACCATTTTTTCTGTATCTACCTTTCAACACGCCTCACAGTCCGATGCAGGTTCCTGACGAATATTGGAATCGTTTCAAAGATAGTTCGTTGGCAAAAAAATATAAAGGCACTGAAATCGAGGAGCTCAATTTTACGAAGGCTGCCTTGGCCATGGTTGAAAATATAGATTATAATGTAGGTAGAATTCAGCAGCGTTTAAAAGAACTTGATCTTGAGGAAAATACCATTGTGATTTACATGTCTGATAACGGTCCAAATAGCTGGCGATGGAATGGTGGCATGCGTGGCAAAAAAGGTTCGCCAGATGAAGGCGGAGTTCGAACTCCGTTTTTCATTCAATGGAAAAAAACCATTCCGGCAGGAATGAAAATTAAAGAAATTGCAAGTGCTATTGATATCCTACCTACACTTCGATCTTTGACAAATTCAGACATGGAAACTAAGAAGCCTCTTGATGGAAAAAGTCTCACTCCTTTATTGTTCAAAAGGAAAGGCCACTGGGAGCCTCGTTTGGTGTATAATCGCTGGGGTAAGAACACAACGGTACGTTCTCAAAAATATCGCCTTGATCATGAAGATCGGCTATATGACATTGAGAATGATAGGGCTCAACAAGTAGATATCTCAGACCAGTTTCCTAAGATTAGAGATTCATTGAGAACAGCAAAAACAAATTGGTTGGATGAAACCTTGCCCATTTCGGGTAATGTTGATGATCGTTCATTTACGCTTGGACATCCTGATTTTGAATATACACATCTTCCAGCTCGAGACGGTATTCCGCATGGACATATTAAACGTAGTAATCACTTTCCAAATGACACCTTTTTCACCAATTGGAAAAGTGAAAAAGACTCTATAACGTGGGATGTAAATGTTCTTAGTGATGGTAAATTTGAGGTTGACCTATACTACACATTAGCGGAAGAAAACAATAATGTGGCAGTACAACTGATAAATGGTCAAAGTATGCTAGTCACACGAATCACTGAAGCACATGATCCACCGTTGGAAGGAATGAAGAATGATCGCTACCCTAGAGGAGAATCTTACATTAAGAAATTTAAGCGAAAACGACTTGGAAAGATCTTTCTAAAAAAAGGAAAAAGAGCAATGATCTTAAAAGCACCACGGGTGCCTGGTAATTCGGCTATGGATGTTCGATTACTTAACTTCAGGCGAATCGAATAAATACCTATGGTTTTCGTATCTTTTCTTTTTTTAAAAAAACTATGAAATATATTTCTTTTTTACTGACCTTAATCTTCCTTGCTTGTTCTGGAAGCAATGATGGCTTAACCACTATTGAGCCAGTAAATCCTGAACCTGAATCGCAAGACCCTCTCGAAGAAGAAATGGAGACAGAACTTCCTGAAGTTTCGAATGTAGGTTTTGATTTTACAGCTACAGATGTAGAGGGATGGGAATTACTATGGGAAGATAATTTTGATGCTGGCCTATCCGAATGGAACATTTGGAACGGTGGCGCTTTTAACGAAGAATTACAATTGTATCAAGAAGAAAATCTTTTTGTTGAAGAAGGATACTTATTTATAGAACAACAACGAGAATCAGCATCTGGATTCGTTACTCCGTTTGATCCAACCTTGAAATCTTTTGAATTCACAAGTGGAAGAATAGAAACTAAAGATTTGTATAACCCTTCTTTACAGGGTACATTAAGAATTGCTGCACGAATTAAACTTCCGGCTGGGGAAGGTCTATGGCCCGCATTTTGGAGTTATGGAGACCCTTGGCCAACACAAGGAGAAATAGATATTGTTGAATTTCGAGGTAGTAGAACCAACGAACACGTAACCAATTTCTTTTACGGAAATGAAGCCAATACGCCCATAACCGATTCATCATTTACAACACATACTCATGATTCTGGTACAGATTTAACCGCTGAGTTCCATGTGTATGAACTGGTGTGGTCAAGAAATAATTTAATCATCTTATTAGACGGAGTTGAAATCAAAAATTTCGATAATAGCACCTACCTTTATATCGACGATTTATTCAATAAAAATGAAAAAGTTGTTCTTAATATGGCCGTTGGGGGTGCTTTTTTTAACGGTATGAATATTAATGTCGCTGACATTCCTGACCAATCATTCCTTATTGTCGATTGGGTTAAAATATACAAGCAGTAGAAGACATGTTCTATTGATCTAAACTTTTTACAAATTCAATGCTCTCTGGCACTTGTCTCAATACTTTAGAAGATTCATCCTCCAAGAACATATAATCGATATTCATTGTTTTCGCTTCTTCAATAATTGCAGCTATATCAATTTGTCCTTCTCCTAAAACTACATTAGTTTCAACATCTGAAACTCCATTTTGATTTCCAGGGGTCCCTTTTTCACAGTCTTTTAAGTGCATAAGTTTAAACTCATTCGGATATTTGCGAAGCCAAGTAACAGGATCCTCCCCTGGATGCGCAAACCAATACACATCCATCTCAAAGTCAAAGAATTTTGAATTTTTGATCAAATAATCAATTAACAGTTCATCTTTATAAGGTCTAAATTCATACCCATGTGGATGGTAGGCTAAGGTAACTCCTTCACGTGCGAAAAGTTCACCTGCGGAGTTAAAGACTTTTAATGCGTTTTCCGTATCCATAATGGTGAAATTATTACCATCATGTGGAATCCAAAAACATACAGCATACTTAGCACCGTAAGCTTTCGCTCTTTCTAACACAGTTTCAGGGGAATCTCTCAATTCTTCGAAAGGAGCACTCACGCTGACCATTTTTAAATCATTTTTAGCCAACATAGCCTTATATTCCTCCAAGGTGTAACCATAAGTGCCATCGTTGCCATCTTCCAGATTATGAATACCCCAAGACTTAATTTTGGCAAAAGTACCCGGTACATCTTTTGGAAATTCGTTTCTCAAACTATACAGTTGTAAGCCTAATTCTTGCGACCAAAGAGGCATGGATAACAAAAGTGCACCTATAAATAAAACTATTTTTTTCATACTATTTTTTAACAATAATACGGAATAAAATTAAGTCAGTAAGTTTCCATCATCATCCCAAGTCGCAATGGTACCTCGAGTGCTTTGGTCGATACATTTTGCTATCCATTCTGGGTCGTAGGCAACGCCATGTTGATCAAGTACATCTTGAGGTACACCATCCCAAACATTAGGCATATTTCCTTTATATCCCAAATCAGCGATTCCGACCTTTGAAGTATAATAACCAGTTACAGTTAAATTTCTCATCAAAGCGAAAAATTGAATCTCTAGAGCTTGATCTTCCATAGGAATCTCAGTATCATGCCAACATATTTGATCACAAATTTGTTTTTTCTGCTCTAACGTTGCGGACTTAAATTCTGTTCCGAATTCTGTGTTACTTTTGTGATCTAACCACATCAAACCACCTAGAAGCGTTGGTGCCATTTCAGGAATATCTTTCCCCATAAACTCAATCAGTTCAGGAACTTCAGCTTCGATAGGTCCACCGTGCGGTTCTTTTGGCGGAAGTATAACAACGCTTAAGGCTGCAATCGTCTCCATTTCATGTTCGTTAAAAAGCTGCTCCGCCTTTAACTTTTCGAGTCGGTCTAATTCTTTTGGTGTTCTACCGAAATATTTCTCAGTGCTTTCAACAATAGCTTCATCAATAGTTTCACCATTTTCTGTCTTACATGATTTAAACACTAGGCCTGTGCTGGCAGCAGCTCCACCAAGAATTAGTGTTTGTAAACTTTTTCTTCTATCCATAGCTTAAATATTCTGTGCTTTAAGTTGTTCAATAATATAATCAGAAGCTCTCCAAGAAAGTGCCATGATCGTCCACGTACAATTTTTATCCGCTTGAGAAACAAAAACTCCAGCATCTACAATAAAAACGTTGTCTACATCATGCAATTGTTGAAACTTGTTTGTTACAGATGTCTTTGCATCATCACCCATTCTAGTAGTACCAACCTCATGTATAATTTGACCAGGCGCTAAGAGTCCATAATCTTGATCCTTACCTGGCTTTTCACTCAACGGAATACCGCCCATATTATGGATCAATTCTTCAAAAGTATCTTGCATATGTTTTGCCTGATTAATTTCAAAATCAGAATGATTATAATTGAATTTTAATACAGGAATGCCAAATTGATCGACCGTCGTAGGGTCAATTTCGCAATAATTATGTTTGTAGGCTATAGCCTCACCACGACCGCCAAATCCAATGACAGATCCGTAATATTTTTTTACATCATCACGCAAACTATCACCGTAACCTCCAACTTTTAATCCAAAGTGCTTGTTCATAGCGTTAGCGTCCCAGCCGAAACCGTAATTCGGTTGACCCATACCTCCCCAAACTTCGATGTGATAACCACGAGGAAAATTGAGTTTAGAATTATCGCCCCACCAGGGTGAGTATACGTGCATACCTCCTACTCCATCTTCATTATATGAAGTTTTTCTGTTCATTAAATCTGGTATTATACCAGCAGCACCAGCACCTGTGGAATCATGTAAATATTTTCCAACAACATTGCTGCTATTTCCTAAGCCATTAGGGTGCTGTTTACTTTTTGAATTTAACAGGATACGCGCTGAGCTACAAGCAGATGCAGCTAAAACTACAACCTTTGCTCTAAGCTTATACTCCTTTCTATCATCTTTACTAATGTAAGATACCCCTGTGGCTTTTCCTTCTTCATTGGTTGTCACTTCGCGCACCATAGAGTTCACAAAAATCTTAACTTTACCCCCGCTTTTTTGCGCTGGAAAGATCAAACAACTACCCGCAGAGAAATCTGCGTATACTGAACAAGATCTACCACACTGGCCACAATAAAAGCAAACACCACGCTCATTATTGATTTTTTTGGTCAACATTGATAGTCTACCTGGAATTACTGGAATATTAGATTTTTTCGCTCCATTAATATAGAATAACTCATGTAATCGTGGTTTCGGTGGAGGAAGAAAAAATCCGTCAGGATCATTTTCACGACCCTCTTTCGTGCCAAAAACGCCTATTAATTTATCTAACTTATCGTAGTAAGGCTTCACATCATCGTAACCTATAGGCCAATCTTCACCATGACCATCTCTAGTTTTTCCTTTAAAATCTTTCGGTCCGAATCGCAGAGAAATCCGCCCCCAATGATTCGTTCGACCTCCTAACATTCTTGCCCGCCACCATTTAAAATTGGTACCTTCTTCTTGAGTATATGGTTCCCCATCAACTTCCCAATCGCCCCAAGACATATCCCATTCTCCAAAAGCACGATCAGTACCCGCTCCCCTTCTGGGAGACTCATATGGCCATTTTAATTGGGTTCGAGTTACTGGATCTGCAGGATCAAAATAGGGTCCTGCTTCTACCACAGCAACGTTTAATCCTGCATCAGCTAATTGTTTGGTAGCCATTCCTCCACCGGCTCCAGAGCCGACAATAATCACATCATAAATTTCTGATGATTCCTTAATCTGCATAGTCTAAATATTTAGGTCCTGTAATTTAAGTTTTTTTTAAGAGATGAAGTAGGAATTTATACCAACAGCAAGGGAAATGTTATGAACCGACACAGAATGTAGTATCAACACTTATTTACACAGCAACCACTAACCAAATAATCAATTTCTGAACGATCTAGATTTATATAATTTATAAGAGCTTAGTTGTGCACAAAAAGCGCTAAAATGTAATTACAATTTGATCTAAACTCATCAGAGTTTTTATGATATTTTTAACAATGGTTGCATGCGCAACTATTCTAATTTTAATTAGTTTCGCCGCATGAAATCGGATTTACCAACCATCGATTTTGAACGCTCTCTTGGACCTTGGATAGGACGTACCTCTAAGGTAACTGATTATTACCTCCAAGAAGCAATGCAACGCTACGAACTCGATCTTACCAAAGAGCAGATGGTAGTGCTCAAAAAGCTTCACGATCAAGATGGACTCAATCAGAACGAATTAGCACAATTGATTTACAGAGATAAATCTTCTCTTGCCCGCTTACTTTCAAAGATGGAGCAAAAAAAATATATCATTCGCAAGCAGCACCCACAAGACAAAAGAGTTAATGAGGTCTTTTTAACTGTCGGCGGTAAGACTATTTTTCAAAAAAGCAGGGCGGCCATTCAAGAAGTTATAACCATTATGGAACAAGACATTAGTCAAGAAGAAAAAAATATAGTCATTGAAATTCTTAAGAAAGTGCAAGAAAATTTTACTAACGCACCCATAGCACAACATTAAAGACCATGAGAAAAATTATACTTTCAATTTTAGGAATTCTACTTATCATAGGCGGTTTTTTTGGTGCTCAGGCGATCATCGCGAATAAAAAAAGTTTTAAACCAAAAGCTCAAAAGGTAGTAAAAACTGTCTTTACTGAAGTTGTCGAAAACGGAACGGTACCTATTATTGTGCCTGCTAATGGCAACTTAGTTGCTAAGAATAGGGTTGAACTGTATTCTGAAGTTCAGGGTGTGTTCCGAAAAGGAAGTAAACTGTTTAAAACTGGTGAAAGATACAACAGAGGAGACGTCATTATTCGAATAGACGCTTCAGAATACGCCGCAAGCGTACAGTCTTCAAAAAGCAATCTTTTCAATCAACTCACTTCAATCATGCCAGATTTGAGGCTTGACTATCCAGAATTCTTTCCCAAGTGGCAAGACTATCTTACCAGTTTTGATATGACAAAGCCCACTCCTGCTTTACCAGAAATGACTTCAGAAAAAGAAAAATTTTTCATCAGTGGAAGGGGTATTTTAACCAGTTATTACAATGTAAAAAATCTTGAACAGCGCCTTTCTAAATATCGAATTTCCGCACCTTTTAGCGGTGTACTTACAGAGACTTTGGTTACGGAAGGCACCTTGGTCAGAGCTGGACAAAAACTGGGTGAATTTATCAATACGGATGTGTATGAATTAGAAGTTGCGGTAAGTAAAACGTTTAGTGATCTACTTAAGGTAGGTGAGAAAGTCAAACTTTCAGCGATGGATGATGCTACTGGTTATGAAGGTAAAGTTGCCCGTATAAATGGCCGTGTTGATCTAGCGTCGCAAACAATTAAAGCCTTTATCGAAGTGAAAGATGCAACGTTGCGAGAAGGTATGTATTTAGAAGCTAATCTAGATGCCAAACAAGAATCAGAAGCCATTGAAGTAGACCGAACTTTGCTTTTAGAGGGTGACAAAATTTTTGTGGTTCGTGATACCATTTTAGACATGATCGATGTGAAACCTGTCTACTTTACAGATAAAAAAGTAGTACTGAAAGAGGTACCAAACGGAACTGTTATAGTATCCAAACCCTTATTAGGTGCCTATGCAGGTATGGCGGTGAAAGTATATGACGAAAAAGCTAATACGAAAGGATAATGCGAAAACTGATTGAATATTTTATACGGTACCACGTGGCCGTAAACGTAATTATCATCGCATTTGCCGTTTTTGGTATTTTCGGTGCGAAATCTTTGAATTCATCTTTTTTTCCGCTAACGGAGTCTAAAAACATTCTTATAACCATTACCTATCCCGGTGCTTCCCCTCAAGAGATTGAAGAAGGTATTGTTCTCAAAATTGAAGATAATCTGAAAGGCCTTCAAGGTGTAGATCGGGTTACCTCAACTTCTCGAGAAAATAGCGGTAGCATTAATGTAGAAATCGAAAAGGGTCAGGATATAGACTTTATGCTTCTCGAAGTGAAGAATGGGGTTGATCGCGTCCCAACATTTCCTACAGGCATGGAGCCATTGGTGGTTTCGAAGTTAGAGGTTGTACGGCAAACGATCAGCTTTGCCATAAGTGGTAACAACATTCCTCTTAAGACCTTAAAACAAATTGGACGCCAAATTGAAAACGATATTCGGGCTATTGATGGTATCTCTCAAATAGAAGTTTCTGGATATCCACTCGAAGAAATTGAAATTGCTGTCAACGAGAATAATTTACTTGCTTACAACATGTCTTTCGCTGAAGTTGCGGCGGCTGTGGCTAATGCTAATATATTAGTTACCGGAGGAAATATAAAGACGAATGCCGAAGAATATTTGATTCGCGCAAACAACCGATCATACTATGGTGATGAGCTCTCTAACATTATTATCAGAGCTAATACCTCTGGTCAGACTGTTCGATTGAAAGACGTTGCAACCATACGTGACCGCTTTTCGGAGACTCCAAATAGTTCTTATTTCAATGGCGAAATTGCAGTCAATACAACGATTACGAGCACAAACACTGAAGATCTAATAGGTGCTGCCGATAAGGTCAATATTTATGTAGAAGACTTTAATCAGAAATATGATAACGTTAAGCTTAGCGTGGTTAGCGATCAGTCGAAAACCCTTAAAGGAAGGACTGAACTCTTAGTAACCAATGCCTGGCAAGGAATGCTCTTGGTACTCATTTTTTTATCCCTCTTTTTGAACACTAGGTTGGCTTTTTGGGTTGCATTCGGACTTCCGGTTGCTTTTTTAGGAATGTTTGTTTTTGCTGGCTTTTTTGATGTTACGATTAATGTGCTTTCGCTATTTGGAATGATCATTGTAATCGGTATTCTCGTAGATGACGGTATTGTAATTGCTGAGAATATTTACCAACATTACGAAAAAGGAAAAACACCTGTAAGAGCAGCAGTAGATGGCACCTTAGAAGTTTTACCGCCAATCATTTCTGCTATTATAACTACAATACTTGCTTTCTCTATATTTCTATTTCTAGATAGTCGAATAGGCGATTTCTTTGGAGAGGTAGCGGTAATAGTAATCTTAACCTTGGTGGTTTCCCTAGTAGAGGCATTAATAATATTGCCCGCGCATTTAGCGCATTCTAAAGCTTTACAGCCTGCTGACAAAACCCCGAAAACCACTTTTGGTAGAGCTTTTGCCAAGTTAAGAGTGATTAATGAATGGGGTGATCGCTTTATGGCGTGGATGCGTGATAATCTCTACAGTCCGTTGTTCCGATTTGCCTTAAAATATAAGCTCTTGACTTTCGGCATATTTGCAATGGTTCTCATTCTATCCTTTGGCTCTGTAGGGGGCGGAATCGTAAGAACCTCATTTTTCCCTAGAATTGCAAGCGATCAGGTTCGAATCGAATTACTAATGCCCAATGGAACCAATGAAAAAGTGACAGATTCCATCATTTCATTGATAGAAGAAAAGTCTGAAATTGTTAATCAAGAATTGACTGAGAAATATTTAAAAGGAACGGATAAAGTACTTTTTGAGAATGTTATTCGAACTGTTGGACCTGGTTCCTCCACCGCCACCTTACGAATAAATCTTTTACCAGGCGAAGAAAGGCCTGATGAAATTCGCGCTGATTTGATAACAAACCGACTGGATGAACTTGTAGGACCAGTCATTGGAGTAGAAAGCCTAATTTACGGCTCAGGAGGCAACTTTGGAGGCTCCCCTATTTCTGTATCGCTTCTGGGAAATAATATTAGCGAACTCAAAGCCGCTAAGGCAGAATTGAAAACATTCCTTTTAAATAATTCAGCTCTAAAAGATGTCGCAGACAATGATCCCGCTGGTATTAAAGAAATTCGCCTCGAATTAAAAGAAAATGCATATTTGCTAGGTCTTGACTTAAGAACTATCATGAATCAAGTTCGTGCCGGTTTCTTTGGTTCTCAAGCACAACGATTTCAAAGAGGTCAAGATGAAATACGCGTTTGGGTTCGATATGATCGAGAAAATCGATCTTCCATTACAGATTTAGATGAAATGCGCATTGTAACTCCTAGTGGCGCCCGCGTACCCCTTAAAGAAATTGCCGAATACACTATTGAAAGAGGGGATGTTGCCATCAACCGGTTGGAAGGAAGGCGTGAAATTCAAGTTTCTGCTGATATGAAAAATCCTAAGGATAGCCCTACAGATGTAATGACTGAAATTCAAACCTTAGTCATGCCCGACATACAATCAAAATACCCAACCGTCTCCGCCTCATACGAAGGTCAAAATCGAGAATTAGGTAAATTAACGAGTTCTTTAAAAGTAGTTGGACTATCTGTTCTTGCACTTATTTATATTACCATCGCATTTACTTTTAGAAGCTTTAGTCAGCCATTAATGCTCATTCTCTTAATACCCTTTAGCATGACCGCTGTAATTTGGGGGCATTGGTTGCATGACTTTCCGTTGAACATTCTTTCGTTATTGGGTATCATCGCTTTGATTGGTATTATGGTCAATGACGGCTTGGTTCTCATAGGTAAATTTAATACCAATTTACGTTTAGGAATGACTTTTGACGACGCTATTTATGAGGCAGGAAGATCGCGATTCAGAGCCATCTTTTTGACTTCCATAACCACAATAGCAGGTTTAACCCCCTTAATTTTTGAAACAAGTAGACAAGCTCAATTTTTGATTCCGATGGCAATCTCAATCGCTTACGGAATAGGATTTGCGACGGTTTTAACGCTAATTATGCTACCCCTATTTCTATCGTTTAGTAATAAAATTAAGGTAGGCGCTAAATGGTTATACACGGGTAATGATATTACTAAAGAAGAAGTAGAGCGTGCAATTAAAGAACAAAAAGATGATGAGCACTTACAAATTGGAATGACCAACAAAACGCAAAAGATAGCAACTGAGAAAGAAGAACAGGTGATCAGTAATTAGTCACTTCTAAAAAAATAGAATGAAACAAAACATCCTCTATAGCGCCCTTTTTGCAATACTTATTTGTGGTACGACAAATGCCCAAGAGCAATTATTGTCGAAAGAAGAAGCAGTAAATGTCGCTCTTGAGAACAACTTTGGTATTCAAGTTGCTAAGAATCAAGTCGAAATTGCCGAGAATAATAAAAGTATTTTGAATTCTGGATATTTGCCTACTTTAACCAACACCACTTCTGCCAACTATAATCGTGATGACTCAGTTATTGAGTTTCCGGGTGTATTTAACAGCGATGGAAGCCCAAGAGCGGATGTTGAAATTTATAAAGCAGAAGCCCAGCGCTATAATTCAACGCTCAATGCAGATTATACAATATTTGATGGACTTGGAAGACGTTACAATTACAAACGTCTAAAAGAACAATATCAGCTAAGTGAACTGCAGGCAAGAGAAACTATTGAAAATACGATGCTTCAGCTTTTTAGTGTTTATTTCGAAATCGCCCGTTTGACCGAAAACCAAAACGTATTACAAGAAGCTCTTGAAATTTCAACCCAACGAATTAAAAGAGCTGAATACGCTTTTGAGTATGGGCAAAATACAAAATTAGATATTTTAAATGCTCAAGTAGATGTTACCAATGACAGTATCAATTTATTAAACACAAGACAACAATTAGCAAATACAAAACGTGACTTAAACGTTGTTCTAAATCAAGATTTGAATACTACTTTTCAAGTTGACACTTTGGTGAACTTTATTCCAAAAATACAATTGGAGGAATATATGGGAAAAGCCGCACTCAATAATGTTGCCTTACTGCAAACAGATAAAAATCTAATGATTAATGAATACGATATCAAGGTAAATAAAGCAGGGTATCTACCAGTAATTGGTTTGAATGGAACGTACGGTTGGAACTTAAATCAGAGCGCGGCTTCTGCTTTCTTTCCTGGAACGAATAATACCACTTGGAATTTTGGTTTAGGAGCCCGATTAACATGGAATCTTTTTGATGGTGGAGGAACCACAGTGCGTGTTAAAAATGCCAAAATTGCGTATGCTAACCAAGAACTATTGAAACAACAAGTAGCGCTAGAAGTAAATCGAGATTTAAAGAACGCACTTGCGATTTATGAGAATCGACTAAACATTTTTAAAATTCAAGAGCAGAATGTATTAACCAATCAGAATAATTTTGAACGATCGGAAGAGCAATTTCAATTAGGTAGGATAACTTCTATTGAATTCCGTCAGGCACAAATTAACCTACTTAACGCTCAAACCAATAAAAACTTAGCGAAGTATGATGCTAAATTAGCTGAATTACAGTTACTACAGTTAACAGGTCAATTATTGAATGTGAAGTTTTAGGTACCATTTCAACCATAAGTTCATTTGTTAAGAACTAAGATTTTCTCATTTTTACTTCTTTATTGCATTAGTTTCTTAACATCTTATCATGTGTTCTTAGAGTACCCTAAAAGATTAATCTATAAGATTTATTAACTCAAATATTGCACCTTAAATCTTTGTCTCCGACTAATGCATTTGTATTCAATCTTTATTCTCCTTTAAAAAGCAAAGGGAAAAATTTACCTTCCATTTTATTTCCTTTTGAAATTTTAGGTACTCCCTGTAACAATTGATCGTTTGTATTGCTAATCGTACCATCTGCAAAAACATTCAAAACAAACGCCCTACGACTTATTTCTGATTTGTTCTCATAAGAACCATGAACCATTAATGGGTGGTGGAAAGTGGCATATCCTTTTTGAAGTTCAATAGCAACTGGGTTTTCAAATTCAGCTTTTTGTTCTTCGTTCAAATAATCCATTAACCCTGTCATATCTCCTGTAAGTGCTGGGGCATCTAATAACCCCCATTTGTGACTTTTGGGGATATAATGCAAACATCCATTTTCTTTGCTGGCATCATCGAGCCCCGTCCAACAGGTTAAATGTTGCATGGCTATGGTACGCGTCCAGTAGGAATAATCTTGATGCCAGGCTACTACTCCACCATGTTTTGCAGGTTTACAAAAAAGTTGATCATGCCAAAAACGAACCGGTTTATTTTCCAATAATTGATGTGCTGCCATCACAAAAGCGGGGTTCCATAAAACATCGTGAAAACCTGAAGTAATTCGCCAATGCCCTAAAGAATGAAAAAGTATAGAATTAGGGTTTTCAGATTCGTTGGTATGAAATTCATAAAACAAAGAATTGCCAGGGTGTTTCGGATCAACCAAAGCTTTCAATTCTTTTCGCAGAACTTCTATATGTTTATTATCAAGTAATTTAATTCCCGATAGATAACCATATTCATGAAAATGTTCGACTTGTTCTTTAGTCAATCGATAGGGTTCCCATTCTTCGGTAGTTTTAGGCCATTGAAATAAATCGGAAATCATTTCGTGATGGTCTGCTAAATCAATTGGACTCATAAGGGTATGTATTACACTTAAATATAAGTATAATTCGACCGTTCAAACAAAAATTACAGGCTTACCTTGAGGTAAAATAATTGTATAAAAAAGGCCAACAGCATCATTTGTGTTGACCTACAAGTTTTAATGTAATCTGTTTTTATTTGAAGCCAAATTTCTTTAATCCGTTGTGGCTTACTTTAATTACGTCTAAAGGTGCCTTCCCCCATGTATTGTCTTGTTCAACCAAATAGTATTTCATCCCTGACTTTTTCTTATGTTTCAAAATACGACCAAAATCTATGATACCATTTCCTACAGGAGCAAACTTTCCTTCTTTGTCCATATCTTTTACATGCCAACTTTTGAAACGTTTGGGATACTTCTCAAAATAAGATACAGGATCAGCTCCTGCTTTAGTTACCCAAAATAAATCCATTTGAAAATTCACGTATTTAGGATTTGTATTTTCCAGTAAATAATCAATCACGACAACCCCATCACTATCTTTCATAAACTCGAAATCATGATTGTGATATAATAGTTTAAGACCGTACTTCTTCGCTTTCATACCGAGTTTTGTTAAAATTGTCGCCAAATTTTCAGCTCCTCCCGTCATACTCATTTTTTGCGTTGCGCTGTCGTAATTGAAAAGCCCCATCGGAGGAATTGGTACTACAAAATATTTAAAACCAGCCGCTTTCGCACTAGCCATTTCCATATCGGCATTATCAAGTGTCACTGAACTTTGGTGTGTGCTTATCGGCTTTAGTCCCATCAATTTTACCGTTTTTTTAAACTCCAACGGACTCATGTCGTAATACTTTCCATCTTTATAGCCTGCGGCTTCAATATTTTTATATCCAGCTTCAGCGACTGCTTGCAATGTAGCTTTTGCATTGGTCTCCATATCAGCTCTCACGGTGTAAAGTGCTAACCCTCCGTAGGTATCTTGAGCTTGCAAAGTCAATATTGCTCCAAAAAGTAAAGTCACAACTAGAAGATTACATGCTTTTTTCATAATTAAAATTTTATTAAAGTGAGTTGTTAGTTCTCGAATATAATATTATTCCAGCACATCCATTCAAGTTCACAATTATTATCTGGGTTGTTTTAAACCTCAGTGCTATCGTAAATCTGTTGAATCAGGTGTGGTCGATTTTGTAATACTGCTCTTTGATTAATAGAGCCCTTATCTGTAATCTCACCAAGTTCTATAGATGGGGGTTCATCAGCTATGATATATTTTTTGATATGTGTGGAGCTTCCACTAGCAGTGCTATTGAACTCCTTCAACCAATGTTCTAAGTAAACGTAAATCTCTTTTCTGGAAACAAAATTTTTAGATTGATTCTCGGCATGAGAGGCTATAATATTTGAACAAGCATCTTGATTTAAAAACAAAATAGCACCTAAGAAGGATGCATTCATTCCCGTAAGCACGATATCTTGGAGTATTGGCGCTCCTAGTTTGAGTGCTTTTTCCCGTATGACCCCTACATTTACCCACGTACCAGTCGACAACTTAAAATCTTCTGTAATTCGTCCGTCAAAGATTAATCCTTTATCTGGATTATCGTCGTCAAAAAATTTTACCGCATCTCCCGTTAAAAAATATCCCTCTGAATCAAATGCATTTTTTGTTGCTATTTCGTTTTTATAGTATCCCTTAGTAACGTTAGGAGCTTTATAGGAAGCTTGCATCTTATTTCCATTAGGTATGAGCTTTAAGTCCATTCCTGCTACTGGAATTCCCAGTAAACCTGAAAAACCTCCTGACCAATTTGCAAACATTGCTGAAGGTCCAGATTCAGTACTCCCAAAACCAGAAATAATAGGAATTTTAAAACCCGTAGTTTGTAATGACAATTCTTCTAATGTGTTCCAAACGGGCTGTGCTAAACTTGCACCAGCATAAAACATCATGTTTAAATTCTTAAAAAAATTCTCACGAAGCTCTTGATCACTTTCCAAATATGGAATAAGCATTTCAAAACCTTTGGGTACATTAAAATATATAGTGGGCGAAATTTCCTTCAGATTTTGAACTGTTTCTAGAATATCATTGGCGTTTGGTTTTCCATCATCGATATATAAAGTTCCACCATTGTAAAGAGCTAATCCAAAGTTATGATTACCCCCGAACGTATGATTCCAAGGTAGCCAATCTATGAAAGTTGGGGTTTGCCTTGCAAATGGAAACATCTGAACGATTTGTTGCAAATTAGAGCACCACATTTCATGATGATTGATCACTCCCTTGGGTATTCCTGTAGAACCCGAAGTAAATAGAACTTTGGCATTCATAGTACCATTTACTTTAGCTGCAGCTATCGCAACTTTTTCAGTCCAATTCTTTTCTGTAAGTGTTTCAAAATGTATCCCAATATCATCATTTGCTGTTACGATCAAAGCCTCTGGAAAAAGTTGCGTGCATAATTTTAATGCACGCTCATATTTCTTTCCACTTTGCGCAAAAATCACTTTTGGTCTTAATAGCTCTAAACAGTGTTTCAGCTTAGCTAAATCCTTGGATAGTAAGGAGTATGCTGGAGAAATCGGACTATGCACTATGCCAATGTGAAGTGCAGCCAAAGCCAATATGGCATGTTCTAAGCTATTCTCTGAAAGTATCGCTATAGTATCGCCTTGCTTTAATCCAGAATTAAGAAGGTATGCAGCAACGGCATTTGTTTTCTCCCATGTTTGATGATAAGAAATTGTATTCCAAGACCCTTTTTGTTTTCTAGCAAGAAAAGTATGGTCAGGTTTAAGAGTAGCCCAATATTGTAATTTATCCGTTATTTTAGTTGGGAATGACCCCAACTCTTGTGTGTTCATATAATGCAACACTCCACCCTCACCACGCTTTAAATTGGTTTTAGTAGGTCCAAACTCAACTTTCTTATACATCCTCTAATCGCTCGTCTAATGCTTTGAAAGGTAAAAATAACATTACTCAGATGTAATTCGAACATATTTTTCAGGAACTGCTTTAAATCATGTCAAATTTTAAAAGGTAAAGGCTAAAATACTTTGGTTTCTTGGCTTTTCTGAATAGTTTTGACCTTGGTTTCAATCGACATTTTGCTTCCTTCAAATGGTTATGAATTTATCATTTAGAAACTAAAACCAAAGCATGCCTAACAAGTATCAATCAAATTCAAAATACAAATTACTACATGGAACGTAACGAATTATATCCTATTTTTCTTAAGGTATCTCAATTGAACATATTAATTGTGGGTGGTGGTAATGTTGCGGAAGAAAAGCTTACGTTTCTCTTAAAATCTAGCCCGAACGCACAAGTGGAAATGGTTTCACCAATGTATCGTAAAAGTACTGTTGCTCTAGCAGATAAATTTAATATTAAGAGGTTTGATGATTCCTATGATCCAAAGTATTTGAAAGGCAAGCATATCGTAGTTGCTACCACAGATAATATACCTGTAAATGAACAGGTTTACTACGACTGTAGATCACGCCAAATTTTAGTTAATGTAGCTGACAATCCTCCTTTTTGCGATTTCTATATGGGGGGAATTGTAACTAAAGGCAACGTAAAAGTAGCAATCTCTACGAATGGAAAATCTCCTACAACCGCCAAACGTCTACGTCAATTTTTTGAAGATGTAATTCCAGAAAATATAGACGATTTAGTCAAAAATCTCAACGAATTTCGAAAAACCATCAAGGGTGATTTTGAGGAAAAGGTAGAGACCTTAAATGAGTTTACAAAGGGATTGGTTGAAAAAAAAGATAGGAATACAAATTAGTCTGAGTAAACTTTATTTAGCAACTATACAGGAGACAATACCCTACCCCAACATGAAGGAACTTCCAAGCTTAGAATACCGTTATGGGACGTGAATTTAAATTCGGCATTTAATAGATCGGTGTAACTCTTAGCTTCATACTGTTGCAAGGGAATATCTAGAGAGATCATTTCACGTGAAGCATTTACTATGCAAATAACAAAATCATTTTTTGTTGCCCTAGCAAACACCAATTGCTCAGTGCTAACAAATAACTCATGATAACTTCCTTCAATCAAAGAACTCGCGGCACTTCGAAGTGAGGTAAATCTTTTGATGGAATCTATCAATATTGGATGCTTTGCAAGCGCACTGACATTTTTCAGATTTACTTTAGGTCGTAATTTGTGATGTTTACCATTTCTGATTTCGCCTTCAAACCCCCATTCACTTCCATAGTAAATCGCAGGAATACCTGGTAAGGTAAAGAGTAAAAAATACAGGGGATACAAATGCGCGGGTTCTAAAAGTACACTGGCCGCACGCTCCACATCATGGTTATCTACAAAAGTGTACATACTTAACTTTTTATAAACTCCATGAGCACCGAATTGTCGCTGTAACACCCTTGCAATCTTACCAAAATCTTTATCATTAAAACTTTCATACAATGGAGTGTTATATTCGTAATTAGTTACAGAATCAAGCATATTCGGATTAGCCCAATCTTTATAATCACCAAATACTACCTCCCCCATTAACCAAAAATCAGGTTTCTTCTTCTTACAAAATGAAGCAAGTGCCGTTAAAAAATCTAAATCGATAACATCAGCAGCATCCAAGCGTAAGCCATCAATTTGATATTGCTCCATCCAATACGCAATAGCAGAAAAAAGATGTTGTTGAACATCAAGATTTTGCAAATTCAATTCTACCAGTTGATAATGGTTGTGCCAAGCATTATAAGTAAAGCCATCACCGTATTTCCCTTTTTTAGTGAAGTCTACATTCGAAAACCAGTCTTTATATTTTGAGCACTTTCCATACCGTTGGAGATTTTTAAAAGCCCAAAAATCTCTTCCTACATGATTTAAAACAGCATCTAAAATTACTTTTATGCCCAATTGATGAGCTATGGATACCAGTTCTCGCAGGTTTTCAGTAGTACCTAATCGACGGTCGACTTTAAAGTAGTCGGCGGTATCATATCCGTGCGAAGTCGATTCAAAAACTGGGCCTAGATATAAGGCATTGCAACCTAGAGAAGATAGATGGTCCAACCATGGAAGTAAGTCTCTTAATTTTTGTGTTGGTTTTTTTTGAAACTTATTCCTTTTTGGAACACCCAATAAACCTAAGGGATATATATGATAGAAAATACGATTTTGCATGAACGGCTAGAAATGAATTTTTATTAATTCGATTATTTTGTATGTAATCTACGCTTAATTCAAAACGCTTAACAAGATTAATCCTCTTCAAATTCACGTAAAATTAGGGAAGCAATTTAACTCATTCCAAAAAATCAGGTGATACAAAAAAACCAGTTCATTTCTGAACTGGTTTTTATTGTCATGACAGCAAGTCATCTATCGTTACAAATAATTGATTTTCATTATTTTAATCGTATTCATCTAAAGCAAATCCCTTTATGGACACTTGACCAAAATAGCAGCTAAAGAACGTTGTTATTCTATGTGATTTATAAGCTGAAAATAGGTAATAATTTCCAAACGTTTTTCTTTATCCATAATTACCTACTTATTATTAATAGTATAGGCCAAATCTTATCTCAAAACTTTGTGCCCGGATGCTATCTGCCTTTTATAGTGTTCTTGTAGATAAGGATAAAACAAAACCCAGATAGGGCGCAGCCCTACTCTGGTTTTGAAACACTATCTTGGTTTTTAAACCGTCTTTTAAAATTCTTATAAAGTATAGGATGATTATTAGAATACCTCCCTGCTTTGCAAAAATTTTAAAACCTAAAGAGTTATAAAAACTTAATAACGGCCTTAAGAAAAGTTAATCTTATCGAACAAAGATCACATGATAAAGTTTTTACAAATTGGGGTTTTTGAAAATAACAAAGTCTGAGTTGTAACAAAATGGACTTTTATATATCTTATAGAGAGTAAACCGTTAGAGAAAATATTAGTAACACAAATAAAATGCAATCAAATTTATATATCCCAAAGAATGTAGAACTTAGAAAGTATATTCAGTATTTTCTAATAAATTATTCCTCGGATAAAACCTACGATAAGGTGCATATTTCCTATCCTAATACAAATCATTGTCTGGGCTTACTTAAGGGTCAGAAATTAGAGCGGTTAAGGGTTAATGAGTATACGTTTAAATCGCTGAACGGATTCTCCAGCTATTGGACTGGTCTATACGAATCACCGATGCACAAACATATGCATGGAGAGGTAACCGAAATTTGTATAAATTTTGAGCCGGGTGGATTTGAATTATTTAGCAAAACACCCCTTTCTGCTTCAATATTCGAGGGCGATGTAATCGAAGATTGCCTTTCTCCAGAATGGAAAACCATGTATCAATACCTCAACAGCGTCGATGATCCACATTTTTTGATTGATCAGTTAGAGACTTTTTTACTTCGACAATTATATTTAGTTAAAGCAGAACCCTTTATTCCATTCAACGAATTCGAGGCAAACAACGTAGATGCACTAAAATCTCATTTCCATAGTAGTTACCGTACTATTCACAGAACATATTCAAAGCGTTTAGGCATAGGACCCAAACGTTTTTTAGCCATGCGCAGATTTAGGAAAGCGATTAAGACGATGACCGAAGATCACTTTGCAGATGTGCTTTGCTTATATGCCGATCAGTCTCATTTTATCAGGGAGTTTAAAAAATATACACTAAACACGCCCTCTACGTTCAAAAATAATGCGCTATGGGTAAACGGCACCATGATTTGGTCGTTGGTAGAGAATGATAAATTCAGCGGTTACTAAAACTACTTAATACTTATTCTGGGTAAACGGTTAATATTGATGAGATCTTTACTTTCTTAATTACCCATCATTCATCACAAGCGGAACGAAGACAAAAATTAGTCTCTTAATCCAAGTCATTGTCCATCTTATTGATTTCAGATTTATTTTGGCAGATTTGTTCTATTGAATCTATTTGATAAAATTTAGTTTTACGACATCCATTCAATTAAATAAATCCATGAAAAAAATGTTTTCCCTATCGATTTCTTTTCTTTCCGCCCTGCTTTTACTACCACTAAATTCTTATACACAAGAAAATTGTGCTTGTGAAAGTCAGTTTACTAAATTGACCGCCCACATTTCTAAAAACTACCCATTCTATAGATTAAAAGTAAATACTGATACACAAAAGATTCATGATGCCTATGACGCCTTATTCTTAAAAAAGACAAAAGCCACAGCATCCATTGAGGAGTGTCAGAAGCTATTGGAAAGTTATCTTCAAATATACCGCGATGGTCATATTTATCTTTCAGAGTACTATTCTTTGAAGGGAAAAATGACCGAAAAGTGGCCTCATAAGCTTAGCTCATTAAATTATACTGACGACCCATTAACGGGTGTGTGGACTGATGGTAATTATAGAATAGGTATTGTTTCTAGTAAGGACACGACGTTTGACTACGCCGGAATACTCTTAAATAATCCCAATGAGAATTGGGAAAAGGGCGATATTAAATTTTATATAAAAAAAATGGGCGATGCGTTTGTCGTTGAATATGGCCTTTATGACAAAAACAAGGTGGGTACACAGTTATTATTTATTAATAGTGAAGCGCAATCAGAAATTAAATTGACCGGTATAGCTGAATTTTTTAAAGAAAATTTGGAAACAGAAGTAAGTATACCCAATGATAAAAATCAACCTATTGTTTTTAAAATGCTCACTGACAAAACTTTTTTAATGAAGATAGAAACCTTTGGGGGCGGTGTAAAAAAAACCATAGATAGTTTAGTACATAAACACCATAATCAAATAATAAGTTGCGAAAATTTGATAGTTGATGTTCGTAATAATTCTGGTGGTAATGATAGTAGCTATTTTGAAATCCTTCCCTATGTATATAGTGGTCCTGTAGAGATTATCGGAAATGGATTTTACCTTTCTCCAGAAAACAAAAAACTGTTCTTAAACTGGTTTGGGGAAGATTCTGAACGAGGTAAAGCGATACAAGCAATGGATGATTATAGTGTTTATTCCCCAGATAAAAGTTTTATTCATGAGCTCGATACATTATATACCATGCCTAAAAGAGTGGCCGTTTTACAGAATGAAGAAACTGTAAGTTCTGGTGAGAC
The DNA here is from genome assembly GCA_937936275.1 of uncultured Flavobacteriaceae bacterium. GTDB lineage: Bacteria > Bacteroidota > Bacteroidia > Flavobacteriales > Flavobacteriaceae > Maribacter_C. The sequence continues at coordinate 6,023 of CALHCJ010000118.1, read as the reverse complement.
CTTCGTACTACGAACTCGACAATCAGATAGGGTAATTGTTTATGGCGTAAACTCTGCAGGTATTGTAGATGGCTTCAACGGTCAAAGTGCCGATTTAGGGTGTTTTTATTTAACGTACCCTACCACCTACAGGTCTTATAAATTACCTGATGGAGCTATCGACCCATACGGTATTGCGCCTGATGTGTATATTGAATCCTTTATGGACGACCCCTATTCGTTTATCACACAACATTTAGAATTAATGCAAGATTAATTGTAGTAAGTATCTATTTATCTAAGAATAAATCAAGCAAATGAAATTACTCTTACTTTTCTTTTTATCCCTTATTAACGATTCAGAATGTCCGTGTTACGAAGACACCATGATGGCAATTGAAACCATAGCCGCTGACTATGCTGGCTACGAATACCATATTAGACGTCGCGGTCAAAATCAACATGACACTTTAGTAGCAGCTGTATTGAGTGAAGCCAAAACTATCGATACTAAAAAAGATTGCGAAATAAATCTAAAAAAATACATTGCTTTTTTTGAAGATTTCCATCACATGCTTGTTGATGAAGAACAGCTTGAAAAGTTTGAAAGACCATCACCTTTACCTAACGTTAAAACGTTTATTGAAGATAGTGTAGTTTATTTAAAGATACCCTCATTTCATCCCAAAGTAAAACCCTCATTAGACAGTTTAATCCAGGTTCACAAGGCAGCTTTGGAGACATTTCCATATATCATTGTAGACATCAGTAATAATGATGGTGGAGGAGAAGGAACCTATAAAAATCTTGAGCCATATATCTATCATAGAGATTCCATTCGCAGCTACGGTGCTTATTTCAAAAAATCAAATGGAAATTTAGAACACTATAAAAGTTACTTAGATTATGATGGTTTTGATGAGGAGACTAGGGAAGCAATTATTAAAGATATTAATCATATAGAGCAGTCGAATGAACACTTTGTATATTTCCCGGGTAGCACCTCATATATTGAGGGCGGAAGAACAATCCCCGCAAAAATTGCGATAATAATCACCGATGCTGTAAGTGCTGGGGAGGGCTTTATTTTGGAAATGCGCCAAGCCAAAAATACAACTACCTTTGGAGGAAACAGTCGAGGCGGTCGTGATTTTTTTGAGAACCGGTGGATTCACACACCCTTGTTCAAAATGACTATTGCCTTACCTATGAAAAAAGCAGGTTATTTGAATGAGTTTATTGTTGACCCAGATGGAATTACCCCTGATATTGAGATAAATCTAGATACTGACTGGAATGAAAATATTAAAAAAATAGTACCCTACTTAAATAAATAAAAATTTCTTATTTGAATTTATTCTAGCGATTACTATTTTTAGGCTTCTAATTTGCCAACAAATACCGTGGTAAGAAACGTTTATATGGGTAGAAAAATAGCGAGAATCAGAAAAAACATAATGCCCGTTCTTCGCGAATTACTGATTGTGTTTGTAGGCGTATTTGCAGCATTTTGGATGAATGATTGTCGCAATGAACAGATTGAAAAGGAGAAAACCGAAAAGTTATATCATGTGATTTATGATGATCTTGACCGATTTTATGAATCAGGTAAAATTGAGAATAAAAATGGCTTTATTAACTTTTTTTCGGACTTACATAGAGAAAGGGACAGTTTGCTTAAAAAGGGAGAATTGCCAACTCAATCCTTCATCTCAGGGGATTATTGGAACCTTGATATAATTCACTCCCTATTCGACTCGGGTAGATTGGCGGATATTGAGCCTGCAATTTATCAGCGTTTATCTTTACTTAGAAAAAATCATGAAAATTTCAGTTCGTTCATTCAACAAAACAACGATTATTATATGCACTACGTGACCCCGAACAGCGATAAGGGTACAAGTGAGTTTTTTGATGAAGAAGGAAAATTAAAAGAGAAGTATTATATGGTAAGAGGAACGTCTGCAAGTATTAATGGCTATCCTGAGCTTTTGGTAGAATGGGCTTATGATATAAAAGAAGAAATAAAAGAGAAATATAACGTTGCGGATAAGGCTCTTGATTGATTCTTGCAACCATTACGACTTGAGATTTCAATAACAAGTTGCTACATAAGAAAAAGCTTCTCCATTTTGGCTAAAATAAGTAATCTCAATTACGGCTTTAAGGAAAGAAAACAGTAATATTTTTATTCTTCCAAATGACTGGAAATGCCAGTAGCAGTAAATGAATTCCTGAAGTTTTGGCCTGGGTAGATACTCGTTATAGCTTACATTCTTTTTTGACTGATTGACCGTAGGTTGAATCGGATTGTAAAGTTGTCTTATCTTTTGAATCATTTTCAAACAATTAAAGTTTTCAATCAAAACTCATGCTGTCCGGAAAATTCTATATGATTTCTAGTTTTAATTAGAATGAGTACTATATGTTATAAAGTAAGCGGTAGTATTAATTGGGTGCAACTATTTCTTCAACAATTCTATTTTCCCATCCCCCGTAGGAGCCGAGGTTTTCAAGAAAATTCCCTAATTCGGCATCCGTATAAGCACAACCATCATAGATTTCTACCCCAACCTCTACCATCTCCCAAGAATCTTCCTTAAAGTGCCAACTAAAGCTATGAGGGCCATTTCTATTATGCCCCCCATCACCGCCATCTATCTCTCCCAAGGGAAATTTACTTCGTTCTTCTTTAGGAATGGATAATTCTTTTAGACATTGCTCAATCACCTTCATGTTACGAGTAGCGGCAATAAAAGTGGTATCCTGCCAGTTTCCATGTGTGTCAGTGCTACAACTGCTAAACCTAAAATAACGAATAGGTATCTCCGAATTTTCATCATCTGAACTACAAGATGAAACCCACAAAGAAATAACTAAAAAAAGCACAAAAAGTTTAGAAAAATAATACTTCATACAATTAAAATTATTTATAATTTAAGTTGGTTGTAGTGTGTCAATACTTTTAAAACTATTTTAGATTCAGCTCACAAAATCAAAGATGAAGAAAGGATGAAAGGTTGCGTGAAAAAAATCTCGTCTCGCTCAAATCCATTCCTGATTAAAAATACCATTCTGCTCTTTGCCCTAATTTTTATCCTTAACAGAATCCATATTAAACAACTGATTTACTATGCCCACTTCCATCAGCACGTAGTGGCTCACTTTGACCGCCCCCTTCACTCTCAAGGATATCGATAATTTTCGATTTGGACACCAGAGTGGTGCTTCAGATAGTTTTAAGAAGCTTTGTTGGAATACCGCTAAAGGCAAAAAACGTTGCAAATCAGGTGATTTGCAACGTCATGCAACTAGATGAAACTAGTTAAGTCGGGGTGGCAGAACTAAAAACACTACCACAATGCGTTAATTATCAGTATTTTACAGCTTCTTTTCTGAACGATTAACCGAACTCTAAACTCGGTTCAAAATGGCACATTTAGAAGCAAATTTTATGTGTCTTTTGCAATTTAAAAATAGTAAAAAAAAAGGGTAATCAAAATTGTACTAGACTAATCTTTAACAATAGAGGCAGGGGTAAAAGTCTGTACCTCATTTTCAAAATCATCTTTAACGAAACCTATTAGAATTGACCCATCTTCTTGGTCAGTCTCAAGAGGCATAGAATTTGTCGATTCCCCTGTAAGTCTCACAGTATAGTTGGCATGATTGTTTCTCTGATACGTAGATTCCGGCTTTTCTGGAACACCATGAAACATAAACATTTCGAACTTCCGTATGATTTTAGATTTATCCATTTAAAATAAAATGAGTGCAAAATTAATATATTATTTTGCTTTATTAAAGTTATTAACGAGTTTTCTCGTTTGTTATTCTTAGAGCTTCTTGACTTACTCCTAATATAAATTTTGAAATCTTGAGTGGTTTTGGTATTTCAATAGGAATAATATTATTCCTTAAAAATTCCTTTTCCTTTGAATCGCTTAAAACACCCTTAAATATCCATATACCGACTGGCCTTATATTGTTTACCTTTTTACCGACACTAGCCAGTAGCGGTGCTATTATTCTATCTGATACCGTGTTACCTGATAATCCGATAAAAAGACAAACCGTCGACTCTAATATCTGTCTAACTTTCTCAAACCAAGGATCATCTCGATTACCAAGTCTTAGATTTGCGTCATTTTGACCCAAGATTATGAAATCACTTGGATTACGGCCAAGCGTCGGGTGAGGAATAAAGCCATGCGGATGATAAATTCTGACATCTTCAGAACCCTCTAAAGCAGGTAACTCAGTAATAGACCTCACCATGAATCCAAACAAGGATAAGTACCATTCCAACATGCTATCATAATTGAGCGTAATCACTTGTCGTATATGCCCTCTTTTGCTACCCATGAGCAATGAAGAAATAGAAATCAACAAATGATTTTTAAAGATTTTTTTGGTGCTGATTTTATCTAAATCAGGATACAAAATACTTCTAATCTCATTTACCAAAGCATCTGTAGTTTTTAATATATCCAATACTTCATCAGCTCCATTTTGTAAATCGTCGGCGTTTGTAGTTTCTTCAAGTTCAGCCAACCCGACTTTTGTCCGTAGTTGATTTACCAAACTTACCCAGTTAGGCAACCCGAAACCCTTTGAGGTACCTGCGCCAATAAATAGAGTCAGAGTACCATCAACTAAATGATTCGCTAAAAAATTTGTAGCCAACGGTATTTCTTTTAATTCCTCGAAAGCCATTAGCTAGTCTTCTTCTTTTAGTTTAAGGACTGGATTTCCAGGTGATTCATATAAACAACTAAGCTCGTTTATATGTTCAAATAATAAGGGTATGGTTATAATATTTTTTCCATTTGAATGCATATACAGTTTATAATTTCCAAATTTATCAATGTGAATGGATGATTTTGTCTTAGGGATTTTCTCATTTTTCGAAATTGAAGTGCTACATTTTATAGAACATCTTTCTAGTTTACATTTATCGCTCTCGATTTTTTCCTTAAAAACTGATTTATATAACGTTGAATCTAATGGTTTGTCACCCTCAAGTTTTATCAATGAAACCAATGAATCACCCATTAGAGTTAGATTTACACTACTAAAAAAATAGCTTAAATCCTCCCCTAAATAATCGGTGTGGTCATGGTTATTTTTAATAAGATTATCTAAGTCAGTGCGAACGAAATTACCTTCAGAAAGAATATTGTTTTTATGTAGCAAATCGTTAATAAAAAACTTAGTTAAAGCTTTGAAAGGAAAACAAAATAAGGTTGTCCTTGTATCATGTAAATTAATAACAATTATGTCATATTTATAAGGAGCAATATTATCACCGTTGACAGAATAGTCTTTTTCCCCTCGATAATAAGGAATATTGCTAATGGTAGACATGTGCTTAATAGAAAACCTCTGCTCAATTTCATCTTCGCTAATTAGATTTAGTCCTACTTTTTTTAAAAATTTATTGTCAAAAAGGGTAGAATCAGTTTTGAATGCAATAATGTGAAAGTACCTTTGGTGACTTTGTAAATCAAAATAAGCCATAAGCTATGTTTTAGAATTCAAACCAAGAAAATTTAAAGCAGTCTCTCTTTCTATATCTTCAATATCATACTCATCATTTAAGACACGTGTCATCCTATCGAACAAATAGGGAATAGGGCAATCTATTTTTACATCAATAAAATCCAAAGGAACGTTGTAAATGAGGTCATCTTCTACCTTATCATCAGACGTTTCATAGGATACATTCTCGTCTGAAAACAACTTCGAGCCTATAGTCTCTGAATAGAAAACTTTCATAGCTAAATCAACTATCATCAAGGAATTATTAAAAGCCGAAAAATAAGTATTATACAATAACTTCTCATCTTCCAAAATCTTCTCTAATTTGGATAAGATAGGAAACTTTTCACTCCCCTTAAAACCTGTGTCCAAAATATCTTTTAAATTTTGTAATGCAAGTTTCCACCTTTGATATGGATTGTTATCAATTTTTGATGCTATCGCCAACAAACTGCGCAATATATATTGTCTTATATCAGCATTAATATGCGGAACGGCTGACC
>CALHCJ010000117.1 GCA_937936275.1 uncultured Flavobacteriaceae bacterium | reverse complement strand
GTCAACTTGGCTATTGTTTTGCTTTTTGGTAATCAGCTAAACTTTGAGGTCCTTCAAGTACTACTCGAACAATTTGCAATGTGCCGTCATCTTTAGTAGCAATATGCCATTTGATTAAGGCGATGGTTCCTTTTACGATTTCGATACCTGTAATACTTCGTGGATGTACGCAACTACCATCATTAAATAACGGTATCTCGCCAGGTTCGGGAAAACGAGGTCTGTGGGTATGACCTACAATGGTAATTAGAAGATTTTTTTCAAGAATCCATTTTTTAATTCGACGTTCTACCTTCTTTAGCTCTATGTAATTTTTTGCAGGACTAGTAGGGTCGGCAATACCCCATACTTGCAAAGGTTTCCATAGTACTCGAACCAAGAAACGACCTACACGCCAAAATCGATAATTCCACCAATCCGCCTGATGCCCATGAGCAAAAAAAAGCTCTTGCTGAGTTTCCTTATGTTTCAATACTATTGCTTCGTGATAGGTAATTCCTTCTAAAAGATCTTTTTCACAATCTTCAACGGGTTCAAAATACTGATATAGATTTTTCTTTACATATTCAGCATCTTTGTAAACCATGTCATGATTACCCCAAATCATGTGCAATCTTTTTTCAAGATGAAAACGTTTTAAAAGTTTAAATACGTTTTTATGGGCTTGAAAGATAGATTTAAAATTAATATTTTCCCACAACTCATCTCCATCACCCAACTCGCAATAATGGTAGCCGTCATTAAAGTAATGGGTTAAGGCATGAAAATAAATATTACGGTTGTTGGCAAAGTCATCAGCGAAACTATTGTCTCCGCGATGACAATCGCTAAACAAAATAAACTTCGAAGTATTATCAAAATCTAGCACTTTAGCCTGCTCATATGCTCTTGATAACCGAAACCTAGATGACATTGACGAATTTTTTATAAATATCGGAAATCGAAAGGTATATTGGGTACAACAGCATAGGATTCCTTTAACAAAATTCTATATAATGTTTTGTAATTTTATAGCGTAAAAGTATACTTATGGATACTATGTCACTGAAGAACTTTGAGAATATGCCGATTCAGCGCGTTATTAGTTTCAATAAATTATTGAGCTATTATGACGAAATGGCGAAAAGTAAAGATCCATTCTTAGTTGCAAAAGCTAAACGAGTACTTGATGCACAGGCACCCTACCCTGAATTGCGAGAGGGATTCACTGATTTAACTTTATTAGACAAGTACAAGAAAGAGATTGATATCATTTTTGAAGATACTTTTTCTGATATTTTAGGGAATAATGAAATTAAAGTGGCTTCATTGCCTTATGATAATTTCATTTTTAATGCATCAAAACGATTTCAAAAAATATTATCAGAAGCGGGTCCAGATTTTGAACCAGTAATACGAAATCAAGAAGACGATTTCAATTACATTATGGCAGCGGTGGTAGTTTTAAATTTTTATTACGGCTTTAAACTTGATTTTTCAAGACCATATTTTTATGATATTCCCGATGCAGAGGGTGTAATGCATCATTATCGCATATTATATAATGCTGATTTTTTAGAATTACATGCTACTGATAAGGCAAAAGACTTAAAACAAGCAGATGTTGATGAACTTTTAGAGAACTATGATAACATTGATCTTTGGAAAGAGAAGATTCCACCTGGGAGTTTTATTTCGAAAGGATTTGTTATTTCTAACATGTTTGATGTTACAGCCGAGCATTCTATCTCAGAGATTAAATCTGCGCTCATATCTAATGAGAAAGAGTATGGAGGTGAAACCTTCATGGATAACTTACAGGAAACATTTCGATCTTTCTTTAGGTTAAAATCTATACAAGTAGGTTTTGTTGCGTACAATGACCAACAAAATCAATTTGAATGTGTGCACGGTAATGGTATGGAAAGTGTTATTCTTGGAGATAAAGAATATGTCTCATGTGATGAGGCACTTTGTCCAGGATCATATGAGACTTTAATGAAAGATAATAGTTTTTTTGCTGTAACTGACGTAAACAAATATTATGACATTAAAGGTGGGATATCACCCTATAAAAATTTAAAAGAAGAGGGATATCAAAGTGCTATTTTTGCTCCTATTGCTGATAATGGTAACCTGTTGGGGGTACTCGAAATTGGATCTCCACATAAGAACGAACTTAATAGTATCGTCGCCACGAAGCTTGAAGATATCATGCCTTTTATTGTTACCGCTGTACTTCGATCTAAAGCAGAGGAGGCAAATTTGATTGATGCGATTATTCAAAATGAGTGTACATCGGTTCACTCTTCAGTATATTGGAGGTTTGAAGAAGAAGCAAGAAATTTTATCAAAGATGGTTTACATGGGGGGCAACCTTCTTTCAAAGAAATAGTTTTTAATGATGTGAGTCCGTTGTACGGTCAGATTGATATTAAAGATTCTTCACAGGCGAGAAACACGGCAATTCAGCGTGATTTGATGATTCAATTGTCAGATATCAACAAAATACTTTCCGCCGCTTTTCATACTTCGAAGTTGCCAATTTATGAAGAACTTATTTTTAGAGTAAATAGTCATCTTGACGAAATCAAGGGCACTTTACATACAAATAGTGAACAAGCTATTTTCAACTTTGTTATGGATGAGATTAACCCCGTTCTAAAACATGTTGAAAAAATAGATAAAGATATTGCTAAGCTTGTATTAAAATACGAGTCTTCTATCGATGCAGGAACCGAATCTTATTACGATCATCGCAGAAACTATGATGAAAGTGTCATGTTGATCAATAAGAAGTTGGCTGCGCTTCTTGACAAGAAACAAGAAAATGCTCAAGACATGTTTCCACATTATTTTGAACGTTATAAAACTGACGGTATAGAGCACAACATGTACATTGGCGGTGCTATTGCGGGTCATCGTGATTATAATCCAATCTATTTGAATAATCTTCGGTTATGGCAATTACAGGTGATGTGTGAGATGGAAAACAAACATTACAGTTTAAAACCTGAGCTTCCA
>CALHCJ010000116.1 GCA_937936275.1 uncultured Flavobacteriaceae bacterium | reverse complement strand
CAACTTTCTAACTTTAGTGCGAGAATTGTACTCACTGCCCACCCAACGCAGTTTTATACACCTGCGATTTTGGATATAATTACAAAGCTACGAGCCTTAATTTTAGAGGATAATATTGAGGAGATTGATGTGGCTCTACAGCAATTAGGACTCACTTCTTTAATTAATGCTAAAAAACCAACTCCTTTAGATGAAGCCAAAAATATCATCTATATTTTACGTCATGTATATTATGATGCCGTAGGTGATCTATACGCATATATAAAGTCAAGTGTCGGAGATCATGATTTTGAAAATTTGAATATCATGAAGTTAGGTTTCTGGCCTGGTGGTGATCGTGATGGAAATCCGTTTGTGACGGCTGATATTACCAACGATGTGGCTGATGAATTACGCATCAATCTCATGAAATGCTATTACAATGATCTCAAACGTTTACAACAAAAGTTGACCTTTAAAGCATTACAGCCCCATCTTACGCAGTTGCGGAATAACTTGTATACGGCAATGTTTAATCCGAAGAAAACCGTTGGCTTTGAAGATATCATCGGCCCGTTGCGAACCATTCGGGTTTTATTGATTGAAAAATATCACGGCCTGTATTTAAAGGATTTAGAACACTTTATGGACAAAGTGAAAATCTTTAAAACACACTTTGCAACCTTAGATATTCGTCAAGATCATAGTCAACATTTGATTACTGTTGAGACGGTATTAAAGCACAAAGGCTTCATTCAAGAAAGCATTGACGAATTATCCAAACCGGAATTAGAACGCTTATTGGTTCACGAAGACATCAAATTATCACCTGAAGATTTTGAAGAGGGTATCGTAAGAGATACTATGAATAATATTACGCAACTGAAAACAATTCAGCAAAAGAATGGTGAGGATGGTTGCAATAGATATATTATCAGTAATTCAGAAGATATTTTTTCGGTTCTTTTTGTGTACGGATTGTTCCGTTGGTTGGGTTGGAAATCTGATGAAATCACCTTTGATATTGTACCACTTTTTGAAACTATGATTGGTATGGATGGGGCAGAAGCAACCATGCAACATTTATTTAATTTAAAGGAATACAGAGCGCATCTAGAAAGAAGAAATGATACGCAAACCATTATGCTTGGTTTTTCCGATGGAACGAAAGATGGTGGATATTTAAAAGCCAACTGGTCGATTTTAAAAACCAAAGAGGTACTTTCTTCAGTTTGCGGCAAGAATGATGTAAAAGCAATTTTCTTTGATGGTCGAGGCGGACCACCAGCTCGTGGAGGAGGAAAAACGCATCGGTTTTATGCGGCTCAGACCAAGGACGTGGCAAATAACGAAATACAATTGACCATACAAGGTCAAACGATTACAAGTACCTACGGTACTAAAGAACAGTTTCAATACAACTGCGAACAACTATTGACGGCAGGTTTATCAAATAATACGTTCGGACAAGAGAATATCATTACGAAACCACAAAGAGCACTCATTGAAGAACTTTCTGAGTTAAGCTTTGAAAAGTACGATGCCTTAAAGCATCATAAAAATTTCATGGCGTATCTAGAAAATAGAAGTACGCTAAAGTATTATACCAAGGCTAATATTGGAAGCCGACCTGGTAAAAGAGGAAACAAGGCTAAACTAGAATTAAGCGATCTTCGTGCTATTTCTTTTGTAGGATCTTGGAGTCAGTTGAAACAAAATGTACCTGGCTATTTCGGTATTGGTACCGCGATTAAGGCAATGAAAGATAATGGAAGGCTAGACGAAGTAAAAGCCCTTTATAATGAAGTTCCATTTTTTCAAGCCTTAATGTCGAATAGTATGATGTCGTTGTCAAAATGCTATTTCGAGTTAACGAGCTATATGAAAGAAGATAAGGAGTATGGAGAATTTTGGATGATTCTTCACGACGAATATCAGCTTTCAAAAGAAATGCTTTTGTTGATTTCCGATATGGATATTTTAATGGAAAAGGAAGCTGTTTCTCGTGAATCTATTAAGATTCGTGAAAATATTGTTTTACCATTATTGGTGATTCAACAATATGCTTTACAAAAAATAGGAGCCAATAGTTCATTTAAAGAACTATACGAAAAGATAGTTACAAGATCACTTTATGGTAATATTAATGCGAGTAGAAATTCTGCTTAATTTTCGTAAACCTTGAATTCAGCACCCATTCCGTAATTGCGGTGCCCTGTTTGTATGAGTTTAGACTTATCGTTGTAAGATTTGTCGAAAATCTGCCATTTTTTATTATTCAAAAAGATGCGGCGAACATATGTATTTTGAAATAATAGCTCGTCCGTAAAGGGGAGTAAAGGGCGAAAAGAGGTCGATATTTTTTGAACTCCTCTGGCTGTTTTAATCTCACGGTATTGCTTGGTTTGAGCTAGTTTTCCTTTTGTATTGGCGTAGCCTAAAACCTGTACCGAGATAAAAATTCCATCTTCAGGAATGTAAATTGATTTGGAAGAAATATCCAATTCAAATACTTTATCTTCTTTCTCGTCTATGGAGAAAACTATATTTTCATAACCTGCTGGATCTCCGGGCAGTCCCTTATAATTTTCATAAAAGTTTACACGAAATATAGTAGCAAACTTTCCTTTTCCCTTCGATTTATATTTAGCTTCAGCATTAATAGGAAGCAGTACTGTTGCTATTTGAGTTGGTTTACCCTCATAACGTTTGAATAACACGGCAACTTCACTCTCCGCTGTTGGAAGCCAAGAGGCAAACAAATCGGTATGTGAAACGGGCTTACGCTTCCGCACTTTAAATTTTCCGTTTTTCGGGGCCGAAACTACAACTTCGTTCAGTTGAGATACTTCAGGTTGAAGTAAAATTTGTTCAGATAAGTTAGTGGTTAAAACAATTTTTTCAGCGTATCCCATGGCTGAGATAAAAAGTGTATCAACGTCACTATACTTTTCTTTGGAAAAATAAAATTCTCCTTCTTCATCTGCAAAATTACCCAAGCCATTACCAAAGGAAATGGTTGCGTATGGTATGGGTTCCAGATTTATTGAATCGTTAATGGTAATGGTTTGAGCGACCAAACAGTTCACTAATAGCAAAATACTTATTTGAAAAAATGTTCTCATACATACTACTTCTTGCTAACCAAACGAAAACAATAGCTAGAAAGTGCCTCAACTGAATTTTAGATAAGACTAACCGATAGCTTGAAGAAGCTTTTTGCCCCCATTCCAACTGCAGGTGCCATCACTAGTGTAAAAGGATTGGTTGCGGTAATTTACCACATAGGTGTCAACGGTTGAGCAACCTCCGATTTCTAATGATTTTAATTGATGTTCAAATCTTTTAAATGCTTCAATATCTAAATCATTAAGTATTTTAGTTGTATCCTGAAAACTAGCTTTTAAAATATCATTCTCTTTTGAGATTGTTATGGTTTGTCTAGTTCCGTTAAAACAACCCACTGAGGTTATTTCAATAGAATAGCTCTCACCGTTTTCAAGGGATTCAATGATAGTGAGTTCAGGTTCTTGAACGACAGTAGCATATTGTTGATATACATTGGTATAAGCGTACATTGCATTTGTACTAAATATTAAAGATAGAAAAGGAATAAAAATTTTCAGTATTGTCATGACTATCTAATTAATGTCAATAATTATACCAATTGTTGGGCATGTTTAGAGATCGATATCTCAGCATAAAGACTTGAAAACATAAACAATGTGACAAATACTTACATTTTTGTACTTAACAATCCGTAGAAAACCTCAATGCCATAGGCAATTTGTCCAATTTTTAAATTCTCATTCGGACTATGTTGATTGTTATCTGGGTTGACCATAGGAACAATAAAAGCAGGAATTTTCAATTCATTGATAAAAGGAGCGATAGGCACCGTACCGCCCATAATTCGAATTTGAACAACTTCCTGTTCTAGTTTAGTCTTCAGCGTATTCACAATGAATTCTCCGTATGAATTGTCTAAATTAGTGCGAAAAGCATCAGTTACTGGTCCTTCCATAAGGGTTATAATTTTATCATGAGCCATCCGTTCTTCTTTAGAAGGAATTGTATCTGTGACGTAAAAACCTTGTTGCTGAATGTGTTTTTTTACCAAGCCCTTCAATCTTGTGCCGTCACTTTCTGGTACGAGTCTTAGATCTAATTCAGCGGTGGCAGTTGCTGGAACGATAGTTCTTGCTTTGTCGCCAATCCAACCGGAACCCATACCTCTAATATTTAAAGAAGGGTATTGTAAAGATTCTTGATAAAAAGAACCTACTTTGTCGGGATTCTTGATCGCTAAATTCGTGTTTATCGTTGTAGCGTCATCCGGTACACTTTTCAAAACGGATATCACATTCTCATCTAAGGTGATTCCATCGTAGTACCCATCAATAATTACCTTCCCATCTTTATCTTTCATAGTTGTTAGTACTTCTGAAAGCAAAAAACCAGGGTTTGGAGCATAATTGCCGTAATGACCACTATGCTGAGGTTTTATCGGGCCATGAGTGGTCAGTGAAAGTGTTGTTATTCCTCTACATCCATATATTACCGTTGGTTTTCCTGAAACATGAACAGGTCCATCATTGATCACAAGAAAATCTGCCTCAAGTAATTCTCGATACTGTTTTACAGCTTTGGGTAAAGGTTTACTGCTTTTCTCTTCTTCACTATCTAGAATAACTTTTATATTAAATGGAATTTCTTGACCGTTTTCTTGTAGCAAATCAATGGCATTTAAAAACATGACAATAGGCCCCTTATCATCGGAAGTAGAGCGACCAAATAGACGCCAATCATAATTGATGTCTTCGTTTAAGTCATCAAAAATCTGATCTTTCCATCCATCATCCTCAGGAGATTTTAGAACCACTTCGTATGGATTCGGTTGATTCCATTTTGAGGGATCTACCGATTGCCCATCTAGGTGCATATAGAAAAGAATGGTGGGTTTGCTGTCTTCCATTGGAAGGGAAGCAAAGAAGAGAGATTCTCCTTCAGTAGGAAGTATCGAAGAGTTAAAACCCCTTGCATTAAAATTTTTTTCAAGCCAAGTCAAATTTCTATTGATATCAGCATGTTCTAATGCATCATTTGGAATCTTAACAAAACTTCTGATTTCATTGATAGCTTGTCGGACTTGTCTTTTGAGCTGTTCGGGTTCTTGGGAATTACCAATAAATGCAATTAAAAAAAAGACTAGTAAATATCGAATTTTCATTAGAGTAGTTGTTTGAAAAATAAAAGTAAGTTAATAGATAGGATCATAAAAATTTTTGGGAAACATCTTTCTTCAAACAGCCCTAAACTAAAAACCTCCAACAATACTGTTGGAGGTTTTTTTTAGTTGATGTATTATGGTATCAGTTTTATCTATTTACGGTAAAGCGTTTGACAATAATTTCGTTTTCTTTTTGTAGTCTTAGT
>CALHCJ010000115.1 GCA_937936275.1 uncultured Flavobacteriaceae bacterium | reverse complement strand
CAGCCTTTGTATCAAATAAGCACTGAAGCTCCAAAAGAAACTAAAGTCATAGCGGAACCAATTACTGATGACGTTTTGATGGGAGAAGTAGTGCCTCAAAAAGACGATAAGCTTGGGGTGAATGAGCTTTTGAGCACCATCGGAACCTTTGATGCTACCAAAGAAACAGCTGATGATTTGAAAAAGGTTAAAGGTATTGGTCCAAAAATGGAGCAGACACTGAATCAAATCGGTATTTACACTTTTGCACAAGTGGCAAGAATGACGGGTAAAGAATATGATTTGTTAGATGCTATTACGGAAGCCTTCCCAGGAAGAGCACAACGTGATGATTGGGCAGGTCAAGCGAAAATTTTAAATAACAAAAAGTAGATATGGCATCTAAAGTTATACAGGCATTTTATAATGATGACGATGTGTTAATGCATGCCGTTAAAAAAGTGAAAGCTGCTAAGCACCATATTGAAGAGGTGTATTGTCCTTTTCCGGTTCATGGATTAGATAAGGCGATGGGTCTAGAACCTACTCGAATTGCAATTACTTCTTTTATGTACGGTTGTGTCGGTTTGACGGTAGCAATTGTAATGATGAACTTCATTATGATTGAAGATTGGCCGCAAGATATTGGTGGTAAACCAAGTTTTAGTTATATCGAAAATATGCCAGCGTTTGTACCAATAATGTTTGAGTTGACCGTATTTTTTGCTGCTCACTTAATGGTGATTACGTTTTATTTGAGAAGTAGATTATGGCCATTTAAAAAAGCAGAAAATCCTGATGTGCGAACAACGGATGATCATTTTTTAATGGAAATAGAGATACATGACAATGAATCTGAATTAAGAGATTTATTGTCTGGTACCGGAGCTGTCGAGATTAATATATCAGAAAAAGACCTTCATTAATATGAATAGTTTGAAGAAAATAATATTTGTATTCGCCTTATTTGCAGTATTGGTGGCTTGCCAAGATAACAGTAAGCCCAATTACCAATATATGCCTAATATGTACGAACCTGTTGGTTACGAAACATATGAGAAAGTTGATTTCTTGCCGAGTAGTATGGAGGCTAGGCTTCCTGCGGAAGGTTCTGTGAATAGAGGGTGGCTTCCTTACCGCTACGAAAATACACCTGAAGGTAAAGAGTTGTCGCGTTTAATGACTAGCCCCTTAGATAGTTCACAGAGTGAAGCAAACTTGCTAAAAGGTGGAGAATTGTATAATATCTATTGCATGATTTGTCACGGAAGTAATGGTAATGGTAAGGGCTGGTTGGTAGAACGTGAAAAGATTTTGGGCGTTCCTAGCTATGCAGATGCGGCTAGAAATATTACTGTCGGAACTACATTTCATACAATTCAATATGGTTTAAATTCTATGGGTTCGTATGCATCTCAAATGAATACCGAGGAAATGTGGCAGGTTTCTGAGTATGTAATGTCATTGAAAGAAAAATTATAATAAATAATACATAGTTTAAAATATGTACACGGTTTCTAACAGATTAAAGATTGGCGCTATCATTCTAATGGCTTTGGGGCTATTGGGAATAGGATTTGGCTTTTTAGCGGCACCTTCTTCCATCGAAGAGTCAAAAGCAATGATGGCTAGTCATGATGATGGACATGGAGATTCACATGGTGCGGAGACGGCTCATGGTGAAACAGATGCTGGAGAGCATGCTATGACGCCTGCTGAGCATGATGAGCATGTATTTCACCAATTAAGTAATAAGCCCTGGGCTGCACTTTATGTCGCTGCCTTCTTTTTCTTTATGATTGCTTTAGGAGTACTAGCATTTTATGCAATACAACGTGCTGCACAGGCAGGTTGGTCTCCATTGCTGTTTAGAGTTATGGAAGGTATTACGTCGTACTTGGTGCCTGGCGGAATTATAGTATTTGTGATTCTAGTAATGTCTGTATTACATATGAATCATTTATTCGTTTGGATGGATGCCGAAGTCGTTGCTGAAGATGCCTTGCTTCAAGGTAAAGCTGGTTATTTAAACCCGACTTTCTTTTTAATTAGAGCAGCAATCTTCTTAGGAGGTTGGATCGCATACAGAGAATATTCAAGAAAATTATCTCTGGCTCAAGATGAATCTGATGATAATTCTAATTTCAAATTGAATTTTAGAATATCTGCCGCATTCTTGGTATTCTACCTAATATCAGAATCGATTATGTCTTGGGATTGGATAATGAGTGTTGATCCACATTGGTTCAGTACCTTGTTTGGTTGGTATATTTTTGCTAGCATGTTCGTTTCTGGTATTACTGTCATTGCTATGGTAACCATCTATCTGAAATCAAAAGGGCATCTAGAAGAAGTTAATGATAGCCATATTCATGATTTAGCGAAATTTATGTTCGGTATCAGTATATTTTGGACGTACCTATGGTTTTCACAATTCATGTTGATTTGGTACGCTAATATACCTGAAGAGGTGACCTATTATGTTACTAGAATAGAGGATTACAACCTGCCCTTTTTCGGAATGGTGGCGATGAACTTCTTGTTTCCTGTATTGCTTTTAATGAACAGTGATTATAAACGCCTAAACTGGTTTGTTGTTATGGCAGGGGTTGTTATTCTTGCAGGGCATTATATGGATATTTTTAACGCGATTATGCCGGCAACAGTTGGTGATCAGTGGTTTATTGGGATACCAGAAATAGGCGCGGTATTATTTTTTGCAGGATTATTCTTGTTCTGGATATTCAGAGCTTTAGCTTCTGCACCATTGCAACCGAAGCGGAATCCGTTTATCGAAGAGAGCAGACATTTTCATTATTAATACGATTAAAGTATAACATAAATGACTACAGTATTAACTTTAGCTGTTTTAGCACTAGTGGCAATTGCAATCTGGCAAATGACCAAGATTTTTGAATTGTCGCAATTAAAGGCTGATCAATCAAAAGCACAGATAGCGAATGATACCGATAATAAGAATAACGGGTACATGTTGTTTGGGTTTATGGTATTCACCTATCTAATCACCATCTTTTCTTTCTGGAATTACGGTAAATTCTTATTGCCAGACGCTTCTTCAGCGCACGGTGCTGAGTATGACTATCTTATGTTAGTCTCTTTTGTTATCATCTTTATTGTTCAATTTATTACGCAATTCTTGTTGCACTATTTTGGATATAAATATCG
>CALHCJ010000114.1 GCA_937936275.1 uncultured Flavobacteriaceae bacterium | reverse complement strand
ATTTCGGGTGGAAATATTGCCGTTTTGGGAAATCCTGTAAAAGGCCCCGGTCCGGATAGGGGAGTGATTTTTCAATCCCCTAGTTTAATGCCTTGGATGACCGCTTTGGAAAATGTTTTATTGGGCGTTAACCAAGTATTTCCACATGCTACAAAATCCCAACGGAAAGATATTGCCAAATACTATTTACACAAGGTAGGCCTCGATGGCGCATTTGATAAAAAAGCTCTGGAACTATCGCAGGGCATGCAGCAACGGGTTGGTATTGCCAGAGCCTTTGCGATTAAACCTAAAGTATTGTTGCTCGATGAACCTTTCGGAATGTTAGATTCGCTGACCCGTGGAGAACTCCAAGACATTCTGATTGAAATTTGGAACAAAGAAAAAATTACCGCTGTAATGATTACCCACGATGTTGATGAAGCCATTTTCTTGGCGGACCGTGTCGTAATGATGACCAGTGGACCAAGAGCGAAAATCGGAGATATTCTAGACATCGAATTTGAGCGCCCTCGGACCCGAAAATCAGTATTGGAACATGACGATTATTATACCTATAGAAAACACTTGATTGATTTTTTAGAACACTAAAACCAAGTTTAAAACACACTAATTTTTATTAAATCCTAGATTATGAAAAAACAACAATTTATAGTTGTCCTAGCATTGCTATGCTCGACAGTAACCTTTGCGCAATTCACCTTAGATGGGCAATTTAGGCCAAGAACTGAGTACAGGAATGGATTTCAAACCTTGATTCCAGATGCTTCAGACGCCGGATTTGCCATAAACACACGGTCACGTCTAAATGCTGGCTTTACAGCCGATGCCTTTAAAGTCTATATCAGTCTTCAAGATGTATCGGTATGGGGAGAAAATCCGCAGATTATTCCAGTAGATGATAATAATTCTTTTGCGCTGTTTGAAGCATGGGCTGCTCTAAAATTAAGCGAAAAGTGGTCTACGAAACTTGGTAGGCAGGTGATTTCCTATGATGACCAGCGCTTCTTTGGCGGTTTGGATTGGGCGCAACAAGGCCGTAACCATGACTTGGCACTTTTACAGTACAAGGGCGGTAAATTTATAATGGATGTTGGTCTGGCCTTCAATCAAGACTTAGACGGCAATGGTGGTCCACTTTTTGGATTTCAAAATGAAGGAACCGCGTATCCTGCTAACAACCCCTTTCAATACAAAACAATGCAATACGTATACGCCAAACAGCAGTGGGAAAGCTTTTCCGCCAGTTTGTTAGCTGTTAATTATGCGCACCAGAATTTTGATGAAGATGGTAATGCAGACGGTGTAAATAGTCTTATAACATTAGGTACACATTTAAATTATAAGAAAGGAAGTTTTGGTGCCGCCGCGAACGCATTTATTCAAAATGGGGAATTCTTTAACGGTGCTACCGATGTTAAGGGAGCCTATTTATTGGGATTGGACTTAAGCTACAAGGCTTCTTCCAAAATAAGTTTGGGAGCAGGAGTAGAGTTGATTAGTGGTAACGACGTAAATACCACCGATAGAACAGAGGCTTTCTTACCTACTTTTGGCACCAATCACAAGTTCAACGGTTTTATGGATTATTTCTATGTTGGAAACCATGTAAATACCATCGGTCTTATAGACGTACACGCCAGTGCTAATGTTAAATTAGGGGAGAAAGCGAGCCTCTTGGCTAAAATCTTGAACTTCTCTGGAGATCAAGAACTACCTAGTGGTGAAAAATCTCTAGGTACGGAACTGGATTTGGTATACACGCAAGGTTTTAAAGGATATGCTTTAAAAATAGGATATTCACACCTATTTCCTGCTGATGGCATGTATGAGTTAAAAGGAATAACAGAGGCAGATGCTGCGAGTTCGCAGAATTGGGCTTGGGCTATGTTGATCATAAAACCAAAATTTTTAAATACAGCAAAAACAGAATAAAGTCATTTCAAAGAACTACGGAAAGGTAGTTCGAACCCGTGCATTCTTCTCTCTTCGCTCGTCGGAGGCAGAAAGAGAGCTAAATAGGAACATGATTTTATTTTAATGATGCTTCGATGGGCTATCATGACCGTTTTTTGGTTGTGGTAGCTTTTTTGAAGGTACGAGATACAAAGTACAAAGTAAAAAGGGTTTAATTTTCAGCCTCGTATCACTAACCTTGTACTTCGTACCTCAAAAACCTATCTTCGTACGTACAACTACTTATATTTCTTTACATTTTGAACAAAATCACCATAGTTTTAGTAGACGATCACGAATTAGTACGTGATGGCATTCGAGCCCTTTTAGAAAGTGAGGCAGACCTCGAAGTCATTGGCGAAGGTGCCGATGGTAATGAAGCGATAGCACTTGTAGAAGCCAAAAACCCCGATGTATTGATTATCGACATTCGAATGCCGAAAATGACAGGTATTGAAGCAGTAGAAAAATTAAGTGCCGCAAATACCGAAGTCAAGTGCATTATTCTCTCCATGCATGATTCAGAAGAATATATTCTACAATCCGTTGCTGCGGGAGCTAAAGGCTATTTATTGAAGGACACCGGAAAAGCTGAATTCATTAAGGCGATTCATACCGTTCAAGAAGGAGGCAAGTACTATAGCGGTGATATCTCAAATGTCTTGGTCAACAACTTATTGAACCCGACAAAGAAATCTTCTGAAAGCCCAAAGAGTGATTCGAGAACGAGTAAGCCTTTTGACTTAACGAACAAAGAAATTCAGGTTTTAGAATTGGTCTTATCAGGACTTA
>CALHCJ010000113.1 GCA_937936275.1 uncultured Flavobacteriaceae bacterium | reverse complement strand
CCTGCTTTGTTGGCAAAAAATAGAGTTAAGTTTTCTTCGTCAGGCAAATAAGCAGCTACATTAATCCATGCGAGATAGGTAGCGTCAGGTATTTTAAAGACAGCTTCGGGTAGATGTGTGTTGAGATAATGCTTTAAAAATGCAAAGTTTTCATCCAAATAAACTTTTAAGGCAACGAGCCAGTCGTGCCCGTCAGCATAGGCAGCCTGAGCCGCAACAATACTCAATGGATTATTAATTGGTATTTGTTTGCTTGACCATAGCTCACGTACTTTATCGTTTGGTATGATAATATTTGCAATCATAAAACCTGCCATATTAAATGTTTTGCTCGGCGCCATACATGTAATTATTTGATCACTCTCAGGAAAAAGTCTTGCCAACGGCGTAAATGATTTTTTTGACCTGAGAAGATCACAATGAATTTCATCAGAAATAATCATGACGTCATTTGCTAAACATATTTGCCCAAATTGTTGAAGCTCATCGTCTGTCCAAATTCTACCAGTAGGATTATGGGGGCTACAGAAAATAGTTAGGGTGACTTTTTTATCTTCTGCCTTTTTTCTAAAATCATCAAAATCGATACGGTAATCGCCATCGGTATAAATTAAATCAGAAGTGACAAGCTCAACCCCTCCATTCTCAGCAGCTAGTTTAAAAAAAGCATATGAGGGAGTCATGATCAGCACTTTCTCATCAGCAGCACATATATATTTTACTAAAGCAAACAAGGCAGGTATAACCCCTTGAGAAGTCACCAGATGATCAGGATTAAACTCCCAATCATAATATCGTTTCGACCAATTCAAAAAGACACGCTTATAATTGGGATCAAATATTTGTGAGTAGCCAAAAATACCATGGTTAGCTCTTTCTTTTACAGCATCAATGACGGAGGGCGGAGAAGCAAACTCCATATCAGCGATCCACATGGGTATTAAAGCATCATGGCCGTAGTTAGAATCAAATGCATCGCTATCTCCAAATAAGTAATCGCGATAACCGCCCAAACTCATAGCATTTGTGTTGTGACGGTCAATTCGTTGATCAAAGTTGTATTTCATTTTCCATGAATCTATCTACACGGAAAGTACAGCTTAAAATCGAAATAAGAGAGAGTGAACTCTAATTTTTAAGCTCCAAGTGAAGCCATCTTAATCGCTGCAATCGCAGCTTCTGTGCCTTTGTTACCATGTTTACCACCAGAACGTTCTTGCGATTGTAACAAGGTGTTATCGGTAAGAACACAGAAAATTACGGGGGTATCAAGTAGCACATTCAAATCTTTGATTCCCTGCGCGGTGGCGCTACAAACGAAGTCAAAGTGTTTTGTTTCCCCTTGAATAACGCTACCAATGGCTATAACCGCATCTACGTTGGTATCAGCTATTATTTTTTTACAACCAAAGGTCAACTCAAAACTGCCTGGCACATTCCAGCGAATTATGTTTTCAGATTGCGCTCCGCAATCTAATAAGGCTTCCAAGGCACCTGAGTAGAGCCCTTCTGTAATTTCAGTATTCCATTCAGAAACAACAATCCCAAACCGAAGATGCTTCGCGTTTGGGATTGTACTCTTATCGTAAACGGATAAATTCTTATTTGCCGTAGCCATTTATTTTCCAGTTTTGGCCATTCCAATAAAAGCATCAATCGTACGTGCTTGATCAGAATTTGAAAAATCGTCTTTTATTCTTTGAAAATATTGCAAAGCCTTATCGTTCTCTTTCAACTCAAGAGCTGCAATACCCGCTTTGTAAAGATAAATGGGTGTAGAATATTCGTTTGTACTTAATTTGAAGGCTTGTTCATAATATCCTAAAGCTTCAGACGCTTGGTTTAATTGCATAAAGGCATCTCCAATTCTTCCCTTTGCTACGGGCGCAATGATATCATCATCTGCAGAAAAATCTTCTAAATAATCAATAGCCTCCTCATATTTTTGCATATTCATATATGCCGTTCCTGCCTGATATGTCGCTAAATTTGCTGCATCAGTACCTGGATAATTATCAATAATATCTAAAAATCCGTATTTACCTTCAGATCCATTTAAGGCGAGGTTATATAATGAGTCTTGTTGTGTACCACCGTTTACAGCTTGATCAAAATATTGTTGAGGATAATATAATTCGTTAGATGCATTTGCCTCTTTCGGAACTTGAAAAAACTGATCGTATCCTAAATACAATAAAACTGCCGCAGCTACAACACCAATAAAACCAAGAATATAATTCTGGTTTTTTGACACCCATTCTTCACTTTTCGATGCACTTTCGTCTAACGTACTAAATACCTCAGCCGTTGTGCTTTCTTGCTCATCAAACTGCTGCTGCTCTTCTTTATTTTTAGGTTTAAAACCTCTCTTTTTATATGTAGCCATTAGAAAATTTATTGGTCGCGCAAAAATAAAGTTTTTATTGAAATCGAGAGGATAATTTATTCGTTATTTTTCGATAATTTGCGGGTTCGAACCTTCTTTGTGGTAAAAATCCAAAGTATTCTGAATGCTCTTAAAAAATCTATCCCTCATTAACTACAAAAACTTCGAATCTGAAAACTTCGATTTCGACACTAAAATCAACTGTTTTGTAGGGGCAAATGGCATCGGAAAAACCAATGCCCTTGATGCTATTTACCATCTGGCTTTGGGTAAAAGTTACTTTAATCCTGTTGCCACTCAAAACATTAATCACAAAGCAGATTTTTTTGTTATTGATGGTAATTTCGAAAAAGAAGAGCGCGAAGAAAGAATCGTTTGCAGTTTAAAACGAGGAGCTAAAAAAATTATCAAGCGAAACGCTAAAACGTATGAGCGCTTATCTGATCATATCGGTTTATTGCCTTTGGTTATAATTTCACCTGCAGATAGAGACTTAATTATTGAAGGCAGTGAAACCCGAAGAAAATTTATGGATGGTGTGATTTCACAATCTGATAAAGGCTATTTACAAAACCTCATCAGATACAACAAAGTGCTGTCTCAACGAAACTCACTTTTGAAGTATTTTGCCGCAAATCAGACTTTCGATATCACAACACTTAGTGTATACAATGAACAATTAGCAGAATACGGCACTCCCATTTATGAAAAACGAGCAGCTTTTATGGAAGCTTTCACCCCAATCTTTAAAGAGCAGTATGCCGTTATTTCTGGGGGCAACGAAAATATTTCACTGAGCTATGAAAGTAAATTAGTCGATACCGATCTTTTGACGTTGTTAGCACAAAACGTGGATAGAGATAAAGCTTTACAATACACTAGCGTTGGTATTCACAAAGATGATTTAAGCTTTAAAATAGAAGAACATCCGATTAAAAAATTTGGAAGCCAAGGGCAACAGAAATCCTTCTTAATTGCGCTTAAATTTGCGCAGTTTCATTTTATGAAATCTCTGGCAGGCACAACTCCCATTCTATTGTTAGATGATATTTTTGATAAACTTGATGAAAATCGAGTGGGTCATATTATTGCTTTGGTCAACAATGAAAACTTCGGACAAATATTTATTAGTGATACTCACGCAGAACGCACTGAAAATGTGGTCAAATCCATCCATCAATCTTATAAAATATTTAAATTGTAGTATGAAACAGTTATTATCACTTGCTATGATCTTTATTTTCTTCGGATGTTCCACTTCAGTTGCTGAAGAAGATTTAAAACAACTTAATGGCTATTGGGAAATAACAGAAGTAACCTTCCCCGACGGAAACACCAAAGATTTTAAAGTGAACCCTACTGTTGATTATATCGAGCTTGAAGGGTTAGCAGGATTTCGCAAGAAAATGCAACCCAAATTTGATGGCAGTTTTACAACTTCAAACGATGCGGAGCCTTTCACCATTGAAAGAAAAGAAAACATTTTTGAATTTCACTATAAGAATGACATGAGCGAATGGAGGGAGCAAATCATTGATGTTAGTAACAACACTTTTTCAGTCGTCAACGAAACCAATGTTACCTACACTTATAAACGTTTCGAACCGATAAACGCAAACGAATAATGGCAAAGCGAAAAAATAATAACCTGAATATGGGTGAGGCTTTGCAAGAATTCATCAAGGTCAATAAATTAGAAAAAGGGATTGATAAAGTCGATGCCCAAGAAGCTTGGAAAAAACTCATGGGCAATGGTGTAGCCAACTACACCACGGCTGTAGAGTTACGAAATGGAACCTTATTTGTGGCCTTATCTTCTTCCGTATTGCGGGAAGAACTAAGTTTGGGGAAATCAAAAATCATCGCCATGCTCAATGAAGAATTGAACAAAGAGCTTGTCAAAAAATTAGTTTTGCGATAATCGGTAAATAAAAAAACCCAACAGATTAAAGTCTATTGGGTTCTCTTCACATATACTTGAGTTAGTAAATCTCTCTTCCTGAAAAGTGAAAAGCTCCTTCAATAGCAGCATTTTCATCACTATCTGAACCGTGAACCGCATTCTCAGCAATATCAGTAGCGTACATTTTGCGAATAGTACCCTCAGCCGCTTCAGCCGGATTGGTAGCACCAATCAAAGCACGAAAGTCTTCAACAGCATTTTCTTTTTCTAAGATGGCCGAAACAATAGGACCTCTAGTCATGAATTGAACCAACTCGCCAAAAAATGGACGTTCTTTATGCACCGCGTAAAAAGCTTCTGCATCTCTTTTGCTTAATTGTGTATATTTCATTGCAACAACTTTAAAGCCAGCAGATGTAATTTTATCTATAATTCCACCGATATGTCCGTTTTCAACAGCATCGGGCTTAATCATTGTAAAAGTTCTATTTGTAATCATCTTTCAAAATTTTGTGCAAAAATACGGTTTATTTGAGAATCGACAACTTTTAATATTCCTGCTGTAGTTCTCCAAGAACAGTTCCTCCATCTCCTATGATTTGAAAATCAACTTGTTTCTTTTCAAAATTAAATTTTAAAAGTCCAAAACTTTCCGTGCTCACCACTTCGCCCACCCGAAACGGATTCGGCTCCCCTGTAAACTTAGAATACGCATGCGTCAATCCGCTACTTGTAAAATCTACCAAGGGATATGATAGATGATCTACCATCGTTTTTGAAAATTCTGAGATATGACGATCACCTGACAAAATTAGAACGCCTTTAGCTTTTGATTCCGCAATTAGATTCTTGAGCTTCTCCACTTCATGAGGAAAATTTCCCCAGGTTTCAAAACCATGTTCATTCGATAAAAATTGAATACTACTCACAATCACATTAAAATCTGAATTCGAATTGGTTAATTCCTCTGCCAGCCATTCCCATTGCGTTTTTCCTAATACGGTGCCCTCCCCATAGGCATTTGGTTTGGTTCTCTTTTTTGTTTCTGTATCTGGTGTAAGTGCGGTTCTAAAATATCTGGTATCTAAAACAATTACTTTAATTTGTCCCTCTGGCAGCTTATAGTCATGAACTGCATAAACTCCCTCTTGAGCTCTTCGGAAACTATTTGAAGGCACACCCATAAAATCTAAAAATTCTTGTTGACTTTCTTTTTTTGCCTCAAACTCTACTCCCCCATCGTTCAATCCATAATCATGATCATCCCAAGTACCAATAATCGGCATCTTCATTTTTAAGTTTTTATAGCCTACTCTTTCGTTTTGCGCATCGTATACACTTTTCAGTTTTTGCATGTCATCAGTATCTGCATAAACAATATCACCTCCCCAAACCCAGACATCTGGTTTAGATAAAATGATATCATCCCATAATTGATTGTCAATAGTGTGCTTATTACAAGAGCCGAAAGCCAGTGTGAAACCCTTGGCATTCTTGTTCATAGATTTAGTTTTACTATTTGATTTACAACCCACCATCGAAACCAATACGAATAGCGATAAAATAATTCTAGACATAAAAAAATGCTTTAGTTCAATAGCAAAAATAGCCTTTTCGCCGATACGTCTATGTTATATTATTGTATCTTTGCGCGCATGAATTCAGCGAATATAGCTGCGGCAAAAGAACTACTTTCGACGCCGCAGAAGATTGTAATAATTCCGCATAAAAACCCTGATGGTGATGCTATTGGCTCCACGCTCGCGTTATGGCACTATCTCAGAAATCAGGGACAAGAAGCTGTTATTGTATCTCCCAATGATTATCCAAAGTTTTTGAAATGGATGCCAGGTCATAACAACATACTTAACTTTGAAACTAAAAATAAACAAGCAAAAAGTGCGCTTGACGATGCGACACTCATCTTTACCTTAGATTTCAATCATTTTGGAAGAACAGGTCAGCTCGCTCCATTGCTTGAGCAATCTCAGGCAAAATTTATAATGATTGATCACCATCAAGAGCCTTCTGATTATGCCGAAATCATGTATTCTGATGTGAGCATGAGTTCGACTTGTGAAATGGTCTATAATTTTATATCGTTTTTTGAGGATACAGATAAGATTACTCCAGAAATGGCAAATTGTATGTATACAGGTATCATGACCGATACGGGTTCGTTTAAATTTCCTTCTACAACCAGTAAAACTCATCAAATCGTTGCCCAACTTATTGATAAAGGTGCAGACAACCTGGCGATTCATAGCCATATTTACGACACCAACTCACCAAGCCGACTACATCTCTTGGGGTGTGCATTAAATAATATGGTGATTTTGCAAGAATATCGAACTGCATATATCACTCTAAGTCAAGCGGAGTTAGACAAATACAAGTATCAAAAAGGAGATACAGAAGGTTTTGTAAACTATGGTTTAACCTTAGAGGGAATTCGATTTGCAGTCATTTTTATTGAAAATAGTGAGGAAGGAATTATAAAAATTTCTTTCAGATCGGTAGGCGACTTTTCGGTGAACGAATTTGCAAGAACTCATTTCCACGGAGGCGGACACGACAATGCTGCAGGGGGAAGAAGTGATATTTCACTTACAGAAACCGCAGAACGCTTTGTATCCTTATTACCTTCATATAAAGATCAATTAAACGCATGAAACGATTTATCTATATTCTTTTAACAATGGCGTTAGTAAGTTGTGAGGGACCTGTACCAAGGCACCCTGTGAAACGAAATACGACGAACTCCATTCAAGCTGCCATTGAACGTAGCAAAAAACTGTTAGCTACCGAAGAAGCTTTAATGCAAACGGTAATGCGTAAAGATTCAACCAATACCTACGTACAAAGTGCATCTGGTTCATGGTATTATTACAACAAAAAAAATAATAAAGCGACTGAAAAGGCGCAGCCCGATGATTTGGTTACAATGACTTATAATGTACTGAGTTTCGATAACGATACAATTTACTCGATGCAAGACATCGGGATTCTAAAATATAAAGTGGACAAACAAGAATTATTTCCTGGTCTTAGAAATGCAGTAAAAGTTTTGAAAGAAAATGAAACGGCGACTTTCTTATTTCCTTCCTCTTTGGGTTATGGTGTTCCAGGAGACGGTGATCGAATCGGTGTAAATATGCCTTTAAAATCAACGGTAGCGGTCATAAAGATTGAAAAAGAACAAGATAGTCTTTAGAAAATATTAATTGCAAATACTTAAAATAATTTATAAAATCACATTCATGAAAAAAATACTTGTACTATTATTAAGTGTATCCTTTGCCCTGTCGAGTTGTAAATCAGGCAAGTATGCTGACTTAGATGATGGCCTTTATGCAGATATTCAAACAACACAGGGTGATATAGTGGTCAAACTTGAATACGGCAAAACGCCCGTTACGGTCGCTAATTTTATTTCGTTAGCAGAGGGTAAAAATCCTTTTGTAGATGAACAGCACAAAGGAAAGAAGTTTTATGACGGATTAATTTTTCACCGATTTATGAAAGATTTTATGATTCAATTTGGTGATCCTTTAGGAACAGGAATGGGAAACCCCGGGTATCGATTCATTGATGAATTTAATGACTCTTTGGTTCACGATAGAAAAGGAGTTCTTTCTATGGCGAATTCGGGTCCGAACACCAACGGAAGCCAGTTTTTTATTACACACAAGCCAACACCATGGTTAGATGGAGTACACACCGTTTTTGGTGAAGTAGTACTTGGAATGCCAGTACTAGATTCTATTGCAAATTCACCTGTAGCAGGAAGAAATAAACCCGTTACTGAAATCAAAATGAATACTATTGAGATTATACGCAATGGTAAAGAAGCTAAAAAGTTTGATGCTGTCGCGGTAATGACTGATTATTTTGATAAAGAAGAAGATCGCCAGGCAGCGCTAGAAAAAGAAAGACAAGAAAAAGCTGCGGCTATAGTGAAACTTAAAGAAGATTTTGTAGCGGGTCTTGAAGCCCAGAAAGCTAAAGCAAAAACACTGCCTTCAGGGTTGAAAATATTTACGATAACAGAAGGTGGTGGAGAAAAACCTCGATTGGGCACTCAAGTGTTGGTCGACTACGCTGGCTATTTAGAAGATGGTACTTTATTTGATACCAGTAAGCCGAGTGTTGCCGAAGCCAATGGCATGTTAGACCAACTTACCAGAATGCACCGTGGAAATCTCGCTCCAAGTGTTATGGCTTATAGCACTGATTCACCTTTAGTAGCTGGTTTCCGTGAAGGTTTGTTATCTATGAGTATCGGCGATAAAGTAAGAGTGTTCATTCCCTCACACTTGGGTTATGGAGAACAAGGTGGTGGTCCAATTCCCCCAAATGCAGACTTGGTCTTTGACCTAGAAATTATAGGAAAGGCTCAATAAAGAAAAATAATTAGCAGATTTAAAACCCGCAGTTGCGGGTTTTTTTGTTATTTTAAGGATTACACATAAGAATTCTCTTCATTAGAGAGTTTATAAAGTAAATCACCTTGGGGCAAGCCCACGAGGAATTAGAACAAAAATTAACTTTGATTTCGACGCAAGTGTCGGAGCATTCGAATCTCGATTATTGAGTTAAAATCCCCGCTATGAAAAAGTTATCTCATCAAATTGTATTGCTTTGTTTTTTTGCGTTTGTTGGTTGCGCTAACTCCTCCTCGGAAAACACGATTGCTGAAGAAGAAGAAATAGCAGCTGATCCTCGTGAAGAAGAGGAAGAGCGTTTATCGCAAACCGTTGTTGAAAGCTTTGGTCAACTTAAGGTATCTGGGAAAAACTTAGTAGATCAAAACGATAATGTGATACAACTGCGCGGCATGTCGCTATCGTGGAGTCAATGGTGGCCGCAATTCTATACTAAAGAAGTGGTTTCATGGTTGAAGGAAGATTTTCAAGTAACCATTGTTCGTGCCTCTATGGGTATTGAAGATCCTGGTGGGTACATCGAAAATCGATCTAGCGAAAAAGCAAAGATATTTACGGTTATTGACGCTGCCGTTGCAGAAGGGCTTTATGTGATCGTTGACTGGCACAGTCACAATGCCCAAGACTATACTGATGAGGCCATTGAATTCTTTACTGAGGTCGCCCAAAAATACGGTGACTTACCCAATATTATTTACGAAACCTACAATGAACCATTAGACAATGTTTCATGGGATGCTGTCATCAAACCCTATCATGAAAGTGTTATCGCCGAGATACGAAAATACGACCCAGATAATGTCATCATTGCAGGTTCACGCTCATGGTCGCAGCGTGTTGATGAAGTTATTGGAAATCGATTAGCAGATACCAATACGATGTATACACTGCACTACTATGCGGCGTCTCATAAACAGGAACTTCGTGATATTGCACAGCAAGCTATTGATGCAGGTATTCCTCTTTTTGTTACCGAATATGGAGTAACAGAGTATACCGGTGATGGATTTATAGATGTAGCTGAATCAGAAATTTGGTGGTCGTTTCTTGATGACCATAATATTTCATGGTGCAACTGGTCTATCGCTGATAAGGAAGAGTCTTCAGCTGCCGTTCGACCAGGAGCTAGTGGTTCTGGGGGTTGGCCTTCTAGTATGTTGACACCTTCAGGTCAAATGGTTCGCGAAGAATTGCGTGCTAAAAATCCAAGGTATTCCGACTAAAATGTAGTCTAGAACATTTACGATCAGAGTCATTCAACGGTTTCTGTATTATTCGTGTACCGTTCATCTAAAAAAAATACTAGCTTTTAGAATACACCGTTATTCCAATTCACTTAACCATAAAACAATACGTATGAATTGGTATTTAAAAGCTTTTAAGCAATATGCAGACTTTAGTGGTCGTGCGCGCAGAAAAGAATACTGGATGTTCTTTCTATTTAATATGTTGTTCACCTATGGAACGGTAATTCTATCGCTACTATTAGACGTTCCGGCGCTAATGTTTCTCGCTGTCATTTATGTATTCGCATCTTTAATACCCGGCATCGCTGTTGGTGTCAGAAGAATGCATGATATTGGCAAAAGTGGCTGGTATATTCTAATTCCTTATTACAACCTTTATTTAGTTTGTTGCGATTCTCAGTTTGAAGACAACGAATATGGTCCGAATCCAAAAAAGACAGAAGACGCTACCTTACAGAAGGTATAATTCAAAAGATATTTTAAAATGGAAGGGATTGCTGTGAGCAATCCCTTTTTTTATTGCTTAGGACTATCTTTTAAAATCGCCAATAAAAACTTCCAGAACTTCTGTACCGAAGAGATTTGAACGCGTTCATCGGGCGAATGTGCACCACGTATCGTTGGACCAAAACTAATCATATCCATTTCGGGATAATTCTGTCCTAAAATACCACATTCTAAACCTGCATGACATGCTACTACCTTTGGTGTTTCGTTAAAAACGGACTCATATTTCGATTCCAACACTTTTAAAATATCAGAGTCAGGATTCGGATTCCATCCCGGATAATCGCCATGAAAACGTACATCACATCCAGCCAATTCAAACGTAGCTTTTAAAGCATGTGCTAAGTTCATTTTAGCAGAATTCACGGAAGATCTTGTGAGACATCCAACTTTAATTTTACCTGCTTTAACAGTTACTCTAGCAATATTATTTGAAGTCTCCACCAAATCGGGAATCGATGAACTCATCGCATATACACCATTATGAGCAGCGTAGAGGGCTTTTAATAATTTTTCTTGAGAACCTAATCCCATCACCGTTTTTGGCAACTTCGTGGAGGTTAAAATAATCTTCAAGTTGGGTTCGATAACTTTAAGTTCAGCTTTAATGGTTGCCACTAAGGCTTCGAAAGAAGTTAAAAACGCATCCTCTTGATTATTATACACCACAATTGTTGCCGTACTTTCTCTTGGTATTGCGTTACGTAGACTCCCGCCATTAATGCTCGAAATTCGAATATGATGATCAACCGAAGTATGATACAACAAGCGATTCATAATTTTATTTGCATTACCCAAGCCTTTGTGTATATCCATACCACTATGGCCACCTGCCAAACCATTCACAGTAATTACAAATGCCTGAACGGCTCTCGGCAAAGTCTTTTCGTTGTAATCTCTTGAAGCGGTTATGTCTATACCTCCAGCGCAACCAATGTCAATTTCATCGTCTTCTTCAGTATCTAGATTCAGCAGTATTTCTCCTTTTAGAACACCACCTTGCAAGCCCATAGCTCCCGTCATTCCAGTTTCTTCATCAATAGTGAACAATGCCTCCAAAGGTGGATGAACGACATCTTTACTTTCTAACAAAGCCATTATAGCAGCCACGCCCATTCCGTTATCAGCACCTAAAGTCGTTCCCTTCGCCTTTACCCAATCATCGTCAATAAACATCTCAATACCCTGACTTTCAAAATCAAAGAGGGTATCATTGTTCTTTTGATGCACCATATCTAAGTGCGATTGTAAAGTAATTCGCTTGCGATCTTCCATACCAGCACTAGCAGGCTTACGAATGATTACATTACCCACGGCATCTGTAAAAGTTTCTAATCCCAGTTTTTTACCAAAATCTACCATAAATTGAATCACACGTTCCTCCTTTTTTGAGGGTCGTGGTACCGCATTTAAATCAGCAAAATTGTTCCAAACTACCGCTGGACTTAATAATCTAACTTCTGCACTCATAGACTGTTTAATTTTTCCCAAAAATACAACCTGAAATACAAGTATACTTGATATTTGATTAATTTTGATGGAATGCATCAATTTAAATCTACCTTAAAAAATAAGCTCAGAAACGGAATCGCCTTAAGTCTGATTCCACAAATTATTTTGGTAAAGTGGTTGGCTGGCAGACCAGACCTTGTAGAACAGTTTTATAGCAATGGCATTTACCCATGGATCAGTCAATTTTTTCGAAGTGTATTGGGTTGGATTCCGTTTTCGATTGGAGAGGTTATCTATACCCTGTTAATTGTACTTATAGTTAGATATCTAATTCGTAATCGAGGGAAAATTAAAGCCCACCCGCTTTCTTTTCTAAGGGATAATGTAATGGTATTGGCGGTATTCTATTTTACATTTCACCTTGTTTGGGGATTAAATTATTATCGCGTACCGCTTGCAGAAACCTTAGGGATTCAAGAGGAAGCCAGTTACGAAAACATCAAAGAATTGACAGAAGCACTAATAATTCAAACGAACACCTTACAAGTTCAGATTACCAACGACAGTACTGAGATTGTTCAAGTTCCTTTCACTAAAAAACAAATTTTTGAGAAAACAATTGCCAATTATGACGAGATAGCCAAAGAGTTTCCGCTGCTTAAGTATCAGAAACCTAATTTAAAAAAATCAATGTATAGCTCTATGTCAAGCTATATGGGTATTGGTGGTTATTTGAATCCTTTTACGAATGAAGCACAGGTAAATACCAAAACACCCGTCTTCAGATTTCCCGTTGTCGTCGCTCACGAAATCGGACATCAAGTCGGCTACGCTGCAGAAAATGAAACGAATCTTATTGGATATTTAGCGACTTTAAAAAACGAAGATATTTATTTTCAATATGCCGCTTCTGCCTATGCATTATCTTATTGTTTAAATGCAGTATATCAAACTGACGAAGCAGCTTTTGATTCCCTTTTAAACAATGTAAACGATGGGGTAAAGAAAAATTACCGTGAACTTCAAGATTTTCATGAGGCGTATCAAAATCCGATTGAACCCCTATTTACGGCAATCTTTAGCACTTTTCTTAAAGCCAATAATCAGGCTGATGGGGTACAAAGCTATAGTAGGGTGGTTCACTTACTAGTGGGCTATCACAACAAAAATCCCCTTCAAAATTAAAATACAAAACGCCTTCGTAAATTCACGGACTTCCCTTACATTTAAGGAGACTAATTAATCAACGTTATACCTATGAAAATGAGACTTCTAGCGCTCGCTGTTCTATGGTGCGGTAGTTCTTTGTTTGCACAAGACTACTTCCCTGAAAACGCTGGCGTAAAATCGAAAAACAACAACTACACAGCTTTTACCAACGCTAAAATCTATGTAACACCATCACAAGTAATTGAAAACGGGACTTTACTTATTCAAAACGGAAAAGTAATACAAGTCGGTACATCGGTTTCAATTCCTAAAAATGCTGTTATTTTAGATACCAAGGGGCATTCCATTTACCCTTCATTTATTGATATATACTCGAAGTTTGGAGTAGAACAACCAAAACGACCTTCAGGTGGCGGTCGGGCAACCCAATACGACGCAGCTCGTGAAGGTTTTTATTGGAACGATCATATCATGCCTGAAAATACTGCGATTGCGAAATTCAAGTATGATGACAAAAAAGCAAAAGAACTTCGCGATGCTGGTTTCGGAGTCGTGAATTCTCATATTCACGATGGAATCATAAGAGGTACAGGAGTATTGGTCACCCTGAATGGTACTGGCAATGATGCCAACCGGATTTTAGATGATCAATCTGCTCAATACCTATCTTTTAACAGAAGCGTTATTAAAAAACAGTCCTACCCTACATCACTCATGGGTGCTATGGCTTTACTTCGACAAACCTATTCAGATGCGAAATGGTATGCAGCCGGAAATTCTGATACCAAAGATCGCTCGCTAGAAGCTTTGAATAAAAACAAAGGCCTCATACAAATCTTTGAAGCCAAGGATAAAGGCCATGCCTTACGCGCCGATAAAATTGGAGACGCAAACGGAATTCAATATGTGATTTTAGGTGGTGGCAATGAATATGAGCGCATTGCTGATATAAAAGGGACGAATGCGAAATTTATTCTTCCCTTAAATTTTCCAGATGCTTATGATGTTACTGATCCGATTGCAGCGGCTTATGTGAATTTAAAAGATATGCGGAAATGGAATCAAGCGCCCTCAAATCCGAAAGTAATGGCAGATAATGGCGTGACGTTCTCCTTTACGCTTTATGACTTAAAATCGCCCGCTAAGTTCAAAGAAAAACTGATGAAGGCCATCAAATACGGACTCCCCAAAACGAAAGCCTTGGAGGCCTTGACTACTGCACCTGCTGCCACCTTAGGAAAATCAGGAAGCATTGGTTCTCTACAAGTGGGGCGACAGGCCAATTTCTTAATCACTTCAGGTGATATTTTTGACAAGGGCACTACCCTATATGAAAACTGGGTACAGGGCCAGAAAAATGTGATTAATGATAAGAGCCAAAAAGATATTCGCGGCAACTATGATTTAGCTGCTGGTGGAATAACCTATAAAATGTCAATAACTGGTGAAATCAGTAAACCTAAAATCGAAATTAAGCAAGACACGAATACACTAAAATCAAAAATCAGTTATCAAAATGACTGGGTGGCGTTTTCTTTCACTCCGAAAGAAGGTGATAAAAATTACCGAATGACCGGCTTGGTGGATAAAGCATCCGAAAATATCAAAGGAAAATTAATCCTTCCCAACGGAAATGAATCGGCATTTACCGCCATGAAAACTTCTGCCTTTACCGCAACAAAAAAAGGAGAACAGCAATCAAGTGAGGCGCCTGAGGTCATGCCTGTTACTTTTCCAAATATTGGTTATGGTACAAAAACAAAACCGCAAGCAGAAACCCTTCTATTTAAAAATGCAACGGTCTGGACTGGTGAAGCTGATGGTATTTTAGAGAAGACGGATGTACTTGTTAAAGATGGAAAGATTGCCAAAATTGGTATCGGACTATCGGCTGGAAGAGCAAAGGTTATCGATGCCTTAGGCAAACATCTGACGGCTGGTGTGATTGATGAACATACTCATATTGCTGCGCTAGCGATTAATGAAGCAGGACACAATTCAACCGCTGAAGTGAAAATGGAAGATGTAGTCGATAATGAAGATATTGACATTTATCGCCAATTAGCGGGGGGTGTTACTTCAGCACAATTACTACACGGTTCTGCCAATCCGATTGGTGGGCGTTCTGCAATTTTGAAATTGAAATGGGGAGAATCTCCTGAAAATATGATTTACGATAATTCGCCAAAGTTTATCAAATTCGCTTTAGGTGAAAATGTAAAGCAAAGTAACTGGCAGAGCTTTTCAAGATTTCCGCAAACACGAATGGGTGTTGAACAAGTGTTTATGAATTATTTCCAAAGAGCGAAGGAATACGATGCAAAGAAGAAAAGTGGTCAAGCCTATCGTTATGACGAAGAGATGGAAGTAATTGCTGAAATATTAAATGGAGAGCGCTTTATCAGTTGTCACTCTTACGTACAGAGTGAAATTAATATGATGATGAAAGTAGCAGATCATTTTAACTTTCGATTGAACACGTTTACCCATATCCTTGAAGGGTATAAAGTTGCAGACAAAATGAAGGAGCATGGTGCCGGTGCCGGAACCTTTAGCGATTGGTGGGCCTATAAATACGAAGTAAATGATGCTATACCTTACAATGCAGCGATCATGCAAAAACAAGGTGTAGTTGTCGCGATCAATAGTGACGATGGAGAAATGGCACGTAGACTCGATCAAGAGGCTGCAAAAACGGTGAAGTATGGAGGAATGACCGAATTGGAAGCTTGGAAAATGGTGACTATTAATCCCGCAAAATTATTACATATCGATGATCGCGTGGGAAGTATAAAAGTAGGTAAGGATGCTGATTTAGTCTTGTGGAACGATCATCCCTTGTCCATTTATGCGAAAGCAGAAAAGACCATCATCGAAGGAGCCACCTATTTTGATATAGAGAAAGATCAGCAAATGCGGGAAGCTATTAAAAAAGAACGTACGCAATTGATTCATATGATGTTAAACGAAAAAGCAGGTGGAGGAAAAACACAAGGTCCGAAGATGAGTAAGAAGGAACGAATGACTTGTGAAACACTTTAGCAATTTGATTATCTAAAAAATAAGATCATGAAAAAATTAAAA